>JALYNX010000302.1 GCA_030772935.1 Actinomycetota bacterium
GCCACTGGCTGCGTCGACGGGGGGTTCATTCTTCCAGCGCCTCGCCGAGGACGTTCCATGCCAGGCTGGCGCATTTGATTCGGACCGGATACTGACGAACCCCCTGAAGAGCCTCGAGGTCGCCGAGAGCCGCTCCCGGTCGATCGGGATCGATCCCCGGGTCGGTCCCATCATCGAGGGACATCAATCCTCGGAATTTCGAGGTCAAGTCGTCGATCTCGGCACGGCTCTTGCCTTTGATCGCCTCACTCATCATCGAGGCAGACGAAAGACTGATGGAACAGCCCTGGCCGTCGATGGCGACCGATGCGACATTGTCGCCGTCGAAGGTGAGCTCGATGTTGATCTCGTCGCCGCAAAGCGGGTTCACGCCTTGGGCCTTGGCGTCGGGAAAGTCGAGATGGCCCTTGTTTCGCGGGGTGCGGTAGTGATCGAGGATCACCTCCCGATAGAGGTCTTCGAGACTCATCGGCCCACTCCGAACAGTTCGCCTGCCCGCCGCAGACCTTGGACGAGAGCGTCGATGTCCTCTTCGGTGTTGTACACGTAGAAGCTGGCCCGAGCCGTGGCTGCCACTCCCAACTTTCGCATCAACGGCCGGGCACAGTGATGGCCGGATCGAACCGATACCCCTTGCTCGTCGAGGATCGTTGCCAGATCGTGGGCATGGACCTCATCCATCGTCATCGACAAGACGCCGCCCCGGTCCACGGTGTTGGGCGGGCCCTGGATCATGAGCCCGGGGATATCGCCGAGCCGGTCGAGTGCGATCTCGGTGAGCTCGCGGTCGTGTTCGAAGATCTTGTCCATCCCGATCGAGTCGAGGTAGTCGATGGCTGCATGAAGGCCGATCGCTTCGATGATGGGCGGGGTCCCTGCTTCAAAACGGTGCGGGATGTCGGCCCAGGTGGCGTCGTGGAGGGTGACATCGGAGATCATCTCGCCGCCGCCTTCGAAAGGCTCGGTCTCCTCCAGCGCCTCCATCTTCCCCCACAGGATCCCGATCCCGGTGGGCCCCAACATCTTGTGGGCGGAGAAGGCAACGAAATCTGCGCCGAGGTCGACCACGTTCACCGACGCATGTGGAACCAGTTGGGCGGCGTCGACCACCACCCGTGCTCCTTGAGCATGCGCAAGGTCGGCGATCTGGCGAACAGGTGGCATCGTTCCCAAGACGTTCGACATCCCGGTGACCGCGACGATCTTCACGTCGGGCCCCAGCTTCTCCCGATAGGCGTCGAGGTCCAGTCGGTAGTCGTCAGTCAAAGGGATGTGATCGAGGACCGCCCCGGTGCGCTTGGCCACCATCTGCCAAGGGACCAGGTTGGCGTGATGCTCCATCTCGGTGGAGAGGATGCGGTCACCTTCTTCGAGATTCTCCAGACCCCAGCCGAAAGCGATCGTGTTGATCGAGGTGGTGGCACCTCGGGTGAAGATGACCTCCCTGGAATCGGTGGCGCCGATGAATTCGGCCACGCGGTTCCGGGCGGCTTCGAAGGCATCAGTGGAGGCGACCGAGAGCTTGTAGGCGCCGCGGTGAACGTTTGCATAGGAGGTCCGGGCGAATCGGTCCATGGCTTCGAGCACCGGGATTGGCTTCTGGGAGGAGGCGCCCGAGTCGAGGAAATGAACGCCCTCACCGAGAACGGGAAAGTCGGCCTTCAGGTGCGATAGATCGATCACGGTTAGGTCAACACACTCCGGAACGAATCGTATCCCTCCTCTTCGAGACGGGCAGCCAGGTCGGGCCCGCCGCTTTCGAGGATCTGGCCGTCCATGAAGATGTGGACCCGGTCCGGCGTGACGTAGTCGAGTAGCCGCTGATAGTGGGTGATGATCAGGAATCCCCGATCCGGGCCGGTGAGCTTGTTGACACCCTCGGCCACGGTGCGGAGGGCGTCGATGTCGAGACCGGAGTCGGTCTCGTCCATGATCGCCAGCTCAGGCTCGAGCACCGCCATCTGCAAGACCTCGTTTCGCTTCCGCTCCCCACCGGAGAAGCCCTCATTCAGGTATCGATCGGCGAAGGAGGACTCCATGCCCAGTTCCTTCATCGCATCCATCACCTTGAGTCGAAGCTCCAACACCGTGAGGTCCACACCAGTTCGATTGGACAGCGCCTGGCGGAGGAATTGAATCACCGAAACCCCTGGTATTGCCTCTGGATGCTGGAAGGCGAGAAACATCCCGGCAGCCCCACGCTGATACGGGGGAGCGACGGTTATGTCCTCGCCCCGATAAAGGATTCGCCCCTTGGTGACCTTGTATCCGGGATGCCCCATCAACACCGATGCCAGGGTCGATTTTCCGGAGCCGTTGGGCCCCATCAGGGCGTGGATCTCCCCGCGATTCACCACCAAATCGACACCACGCAGGATCTCGACGTCCTTTGCCGACGCGTGCAGATTTTCGATTTGGAGGAGGGGCGTGGGGTCACTCACTTGGGTTCAATGGTATTTGCACTACAGACGTAGGAGAAATGGGCTGTCAGCGTTCGGCGATCTCGGCCCACACCGGGCTCGCCAGACGGTCGAGGTCCTCCAGCGAGATCGGGAACACGGTGGTGGGGGTGCCCGCTGCGGCCCACACCGGGTCGTGGCGACGCAACGATGGGTCGGAGAACACCCGCAACGAGTTGACGTGCCCGAACGGCGGCGTACCCCCGGCTGAGTAACCGGTCGCCTCACGTACTTCTTCCAGTGAGGCCCGACGCGACCCGGTCGCCCCACCGGCCGCGGCCAAGGAGTTGGGATCCAGCCTCAGGTCACCAGGGACCAGGGCCACCACCGGCTCCTCATTTCCTCGATCGTCGATGAGAACGAACACCAGTGACTTCACGATGGCCGCCACCGGGCAACCGATGGCGGCAGCTGCGTCCTCGGCGGTCTTGGTGCCCTCGGGAAAGAACCGGACCTTGGTGGCAAATTCCGGGACTTCTCTCATCAGGCGTCGGCTCGCGTCAGGAAGATCCATCAGCGCATACGATGTCGACTGTCGAGGCCAGACCGTCGAAGTCGGCCAGATCGAGCCATTGCAGGTAGATCCGATCCACCCCGGCGTCATCGAGGGCAGCCACGGCCTCGGCCGCCCGGTCGGGGGTGCCGAAGATCATCCCCGAGTCCTTCCAGCGATTCTCGAGCTCGTCGGGGCCTCGACGGTTTCCGAACTGTTCGGCGAAGCGGTCAAGACGGGTGCGGTATTCCGCCTCGGTCCGGCCGACTACGACAGGCCCCATCACGGTTGCCTCGACCTGGCGGTCACCGGCTGCTTCGCGCATGGTGGCAATCTTCGATCGCGCCTCATCGGGTGCGCACACGAAGAAGTTGTACTCGTCGGCCTTGGTTCCGGCCAGGCGTGGGGTGCGGGTCTTCCCGCTGCCCCCGATCACGATCCGGAGATTGATCGGCTTGGGCTCAACCTCCGCATCGAGGTGGTAGTACCGCCCGTGATAGACCGAGCGCCCCGGGCCAAAGGCCGCAGCCAGGTAGTCGAGTGTCTCCTCGAACCGTGCCCAGCGCTCGGGGGAGTCGGGGAAGGGCATGCCGAAGGCTTGATGTTCGTAGTCCATCCATCCGGTCCCGACACCGAGGTCGAAGCGCCCTCCTGACATCTGGTCGATGGTGACCGCGTTCTTGGCGATCACCGCCGGATGACGAAAGGTGATCGGGGTCACCAGCACACAAAGGCGTATCTCCGAGGTGTCCCTGGCGAGCCCGGCGAGGATCGCAAGGGCGTCGGTGGCTTCCGGGGTGGGATCCCGATCGGAGAGGTAATGGTCACACCGGGCAAAGGAGACGAGGCCCGTGTCCTCGGCAAGTCGAGCTGCTGCCAGGATCTGGTCATAGCTGCCCCCAAAGTGGGGCTCGGTCATGATTGAGAACCTCAGGTCTGCTCCTCGACTTCGAAGCCCTCACGGGTGAGGGCAGCTTTGAGGGTCTCCACCTCGCCGGGGCGCACCGAGATAGTGAGGATGCCTCCGCCGCCGTGCACCGCGTGTCGAAGTTGGAGGTCGCGAACGTCGACCCTGCTGGTCTGGAGGGCATGACCCACCCTGCCGATTTCACCAGGGCGGTCGGCGAGGATCACCTCGACACCAGAGACCGGCGGAGCCATTTCTGCCCTCTGCAACCTCGCTCGATCGAGACTGTCGGTGACCGATCCGAGATCGCCTCGGCTGATGTCGTTGCGGAGTGCTTCCAGGTGTTCGATGAGCCCATCCAGGGCTTCGCCCACCGAGGGCGAATTCGCGGCCAACACCTCGGGCCACCAGGCCGATTCGGTGGAGGCGACTCGGGTCAGGTCACGGAAGCTGCCTGAAACCAGGTCGACGGTGTCGGGGTTACCTGCCACCAGCTCCACGAGGGCCACGGCCAGCAGCTGGGGGAGATGGGAGATTGCGGCGACCACCCGATCGTGATGTTCGGCGGACATGACCACCGGGTTGGCTCCGAGCGACGCCACGATCTCCTGCATCCGGGCCAGGTCATCGGCGGTCGTTTTGTCGTCACAGAGGATCCAAGCCGCGCCGCGGAACAGCGAGCCCGAGGCCGCGCCCGGCCCGGCATGCTCCCGGCCGGCCATGGGGTGTCCCCCGACAAACCTCATCCGAGCCGGTGCTCCGACCATGAGAGGCTGTTTGACACTGGTCACGTCGGTGACCAGGGCATCGGTTTCGAGCGTCGCCAATGTCTCGAGGTTGGCAGACAGCGGTCCGGCGAGGACCACCAGGTCGGCGCCTCGGGTTGCCGTCTCGATCGAGTCGGCGGCGACGACTGCGCGTCGTTCTTCGGCCATCGCCATGGCCTCGGCGGATGGGTCCCATCCGGTGACCATCCATCCCTGTTCGTGGAGAGCCAGGCCAATCGAAGCTCCGATCAGCCCGGTTCCGATGATTGCTGCTTGAGACATGATGTGTCAGCCGCGGTAGGCGTCGAGGACGGTGTCTAGATC
>JALYNX010000303.1 GCA_030772935.1 Actinomycetota bacterium
TCTCCTACATCTTTGGCAACCCAGGTGACAAGCCGTTTGTCGGTGACTTCAATGCTGACGGGATTGACACCGTCGGACTCCATCGGGAATCGACCGGGTTCGTCTATTTCCGCCAGTCCCACACCCAGGGCAACGCCGACAGCCAGTTCTTCTTCGGGAACCCCGGAGACCGGCTGGTCGCCGGCGACTGGGGAATCATCGACGACGTCGACACCCCTGCCCTGTTCCGTCCCGGTAACTCCACCTTCTACTTCAGACACTCCAACACCCAGGGCAACGCCGACTCGCAATTCGGCTGGGGGGCCAACTCCTGGCTCCCGGTTGGTGGGTCCTATGGGGCGCTGCCGGGGGGTGGGCCCGGCGCTGGGTGTCCGGTGTTCCCCGCAGACAACATCTGGAACACTCCGGTCAACACCCTGCCCGTAGACGCGAGGTCGGCCCAGTACGTGGCCAGCATCGGCAATTCAGCGAATGTCCATGCCGACTTCGGGAGCGGAGTGTGGCCGCCCGGCTCGACGAGCCCGATCGGTATCCCCTACGTCGCCGTCGGGGCCGGCCAGCCGGATGTCGCGGTCCAGTTCACATCGTGGCCGGGGGAGAGCGACCCCGGGCCGTATCCGATCCCGGCGAATGCCCCGGTCGAAGGCGGCCCGTCGGCAACCGGTGACCGACACGTGATCGTGGTCGACAATGCCGACTGCACCCTCTACGAGCTCTTCTATGCCTTCCCCAATGGCGGCGGCACCTGGCGATCCGCCAACGGAGCCAAGTACAACCTGCAGTCCAATGCATTGCGCCCCGCCGGGTGGACTTCGGCAGATGCGGCCGGACTGCCGATCTACGCAGGTCTGGTGCGCTTTGACGAGGTGGCCTCGGGAATCATCCGTCATGCCATTCGCTTCACCGCCCCCGAGACCCAAGCGGCCTATATCTGGCCGGCCCGCCACGAGGCCTCGGACATCAATGATCCCAACTATCCACCTATGGGACAACGTTTTCGTCTCAAGGCATCCTTCGACACGTCGGGGTTCTCCTGGCAGGCCCAAGTCATCATGCAGGCAATGAAGACCTACGGGCTGATCCTCGCCGACAACGGGTCGCCTTGGTACATCTCGGGAGCGCCCGACGAGCGATGGGACAACGATGTGCTCCACGAGTTGGACGTCATCGAGGGATCGGACTTCGAGGCAGTCGATGTGTCGTCACTCATGGTCGACCCCAACAGCGGGCAGGCAGCGCCCTAGGACTCCCGCCACGCGGGGCGGTTCCTCAGTCGCGAGCCGAGATTTGTTGCACGGCCCATCCGTTGCCGTCGGGGTCGTCCAAGAAGAGGAACCCGACGTTGTCGAGGGCCTCTCCCCCACGCTCGAGACGACTCGCATCCCCGTCCAGCACCTGGATCTCGCTCACTTCCACGCCGCGCTCCACCAGTTCGGTCCGCGCCGCACGGATGTCGGAGACCACCAGCTGCAAACCCCTCAGGGAGCCAGGGGGCATTTCGGCTATCCCCTTCCCGATGACCACCGAGCAGCCCGAGCCGCGCGGGGTCAGTTGGATGACACGCATCTCGTCGCTGACCCTTGTGTCGTGGTCCACGTTGAAGCCGAGCTGATCGGCATAGAACGCCTTTGCCCGATCAAGATCCGTGACCGGCACCACCACCACTTCGAGTGTCCAGTTCATCAAAGCCTCTCCTTTTCGATTGATGGAACGTTGCGGAGAGGGAGGGATTTGAACCCTCGAGGAGGTTTGAAACCCCCTACTCGCTTAGCAGGCGAGCGCCTTCGACCACTCGGCCACCTCTCCGAAGTGTCGCAGCGACAGGCGCGACCAGATTCACGTTATACGTGATGGAGAGAGCACCGGCAAGCATGGACGGTGGTGCCCGATTGGGCAGGCCACAGGTTCAGTCGCCGGAGAGGACCTTGGTTTTCCACTGCAGGGCCCGCGGGCGACCAAACAGATAGCCCTGACCGAACTGGACCCCGAGCTCGAGAAGCTGGTCTCGCTCCTCCCCGGTCTCGACTCCGACGGCGACCACCAGAACGCCGAGATCCTGGGCCATGGTGGAAAGCCCCCGAATCAGAGCTCGGTTGCGCGGTGTCTGCCCGATTCCCCGGACCAGGGTGATGTCGATCTTGATGAAGGCCGGTTCCAAGCTCAGGATGTGCCAGAGATCGATGTCACCCGAGCCGACGTCGTCGACTGCGAGCCGAATCCCGCGCTCCCGGAGACTGTCGACGGCCCTTCGAGTTTCCTCGTAGCTCTTGATCAAGGTTTCTTCCGAGAGCTCCAATACGACTCGTCCCGGGTCGATGCCATCGAGTGCAGTAGCCAGACTCGACGAGACGAGAGTGGAGTCCGAGATGTTCATAC
>JALYNX010000304.1 GCA_030772935.1 Actinomycetota bacterium
TACTCGCCGGGTGCGGCGTTGAAGCCGGTGTTGCCTTCGGCACCACGCACGTGCTCCACGACGACGCCGCCTTCGAAGCCGGCGTTGACCGCGATCTGACGAAGCGGCTCCTCGATGGCCTTGCGCACTATCGAGCGCCCGGTCTTCTCGTCTCCGCTGCCACCGCGAATCTTGTCAATCGCAGTCTGAGCCCGGAGCAGAGCCACACCGCCACCCGGGACGATGCCCTCTTCGACGGCAGCACGAGTCGCCGAGACGGCGTCCTCGATGCGGTGCTTCTTCTCCTTGAGCTCGACCTCGGTGGCCGCGCCGACCTTGATCACAACGACTCCACCGGAGAGCTTGGCGAGACGTTCCTGGAGCTTCTCACGATCCCAGTCAGAGTCGGTGTTCTCGATCTCACGCTCGATCTGCTTGATACGGGCCTTGACGTCAGCCTCGGATCCGGCACCATCGATGACGGTGGTGTTGTCCTTGGTCGTGACGATCTTGCGAGCCCGACCCAACATGTCGAGGGTCACATTCTCGAGCTTTAGCCCGACTTCCTCGGAGATGACCGTGCCACCGGTGAGAGTGGCGATGTCCTGGAGCATGGCCTTGCGGCGCTCTCCAAAACCGGGAGCCTTGACTGCTACCGACGAGAAGGTGCCCCGGATTTTGTTGACCACCAAGGTCGCCAGGGCCTCGCCTTCCACGTCCTCGGCGATGACCAGCACGCCCTTACCGGACTGCATGACCTTCTCCAGGACCGGAACCAGGTCGTTCACCGAGCTGATCTTCTGGTTGGCGATGAGGATGTAGGGATCCTCGAGCACTGCTTCTTGCCGATCGGGATCGGTCACGAAGTAGAAGTTCAGGTAGCCCTTGTCGAACTGCATGCCCTCGGTGAACTCGAGCTCGAGACCAAAGGTCTGACCCTCCTCCACGGTGATCACGCCGTCCTTGCCGACCTTGTCCATCGCCTCGGCGATGACCTTGCCGATGGTCGGGTCGTTGTTTGCAGAGATCGAGGCCACATTCGCGATTTCGTCGCTGGTCTCGATGTCCCTTGCCATCTCGCCGATCGCCTCGACGACCTTCTCGACGGCACTCTCGATGCCGCGCTTGAGGTCCATCGGGTTGGCGCCGGCCGCTACGTTGCGCAGGCCCTCTTTCACCATTGCCTGGGCAAGAACCGTTGCCGTGGTGGTGCCGTCTCCGGCTACGTCGTTGGTCTTGGTGGCCACTTCCTTGGCGAGCTGGGCACCCATGTTCTCGTAGGGGTCGTCGAGCTCGATCTCCTTGGCGATCGTGACACCGTCATTGGTGATGGTGGGGGCGCCCCACTTCTTCTCCAGGACGACGTTGCGACCCTTCGGGCCGAGGGTGACCTTTACCGTGTCGGCGAGCTTGTTCACGCCCGCCTCGAGACCACGTCGGGCCTCTTCGTTGAAGCGAAGTTCCTTCGCTGCCATTTCTTATCAGCTCCTAATTGACTACGGCGAGAAGGTCCCGCTCGGAAAGGACGAGATATTCGTCCGAATCGAGCTTCACCTCCGTGCCGGCAAACTTCGAGTAGAGGACCTTGTCGCCGACGGAGACATCCATGGGGATGCGCTCGCCGTTTTCGTCACGAGCCCCGGGGCCTACGGCGATTACCTCACCGATTTGGGGCTTCTCCTTGGCGGTGTCGGGGATGACCAACCCGGACGGGGTGCGGGATTCCGCATCCTCCGTGGGCTTGACCACCACTCGGTCACCGAGCGGCTGAAGCTTCATTCTTCTGCTCCTCCTTGAAGCGCCTGACTTGACTTACGCGGGTCACACACTTCTAGACCGGATTGAACCGTGAGCTAACGTGTGTTTTCCCGTGGGTTAGCACTCGGATAACTCGAGTGCTAGAACCAGATTAGCACTCGACCAGACCGACTGCTAATCCAGGATCTGAGTCTGAGACACTCAACCTAGGACCCGACCGGGATCCACGTTCTCCGCCCAGTCGGTGATCCGGCCCTGGGCCAGCCAATGGGCCCCGGCCACCCCGATCATCGCCGCGTTGTCAGTGCACAGGAGCGGGCTGGGGAGCACGAGGCGTACCCCCCTCTTATCTGCTTCTTCTGCGAAACGGGCCCGAAGCCGCCGGTTGGCCATGACCCCACCCCCGCCACCCACGACCCGAACACCAGTCTGATCGACCGCATTGAAGGTCTTGGTGACGAGGACGTCGACTATCGCCTCCTGGACCGAGGCCGCGACGTCCGCCAGCGGTGGTAACTCCGACCCTGCCTGGGCCTTTGCGATGAAATTGACGACTGAAGTCTTGAGTCCCGAGAACGAAAGCTGAAATGGCTGATCGGGGAGTGCCCGAGGAAACAAGACTGCGGCAGGATCTCCTCCGTCCGAGGCCAGATCGATTGCAGGGCCGCCCGGGAACCCGAGGCCCATCACCCTGGCCAGCTTGTCGAACGCCTCACCGGCCGCATCGTCGATGGTCTGGCCCATCGTCTCGTACTCACCCCAATCGTGGACGTGGACAATCTGGGAATGACCACCCGAGGCGAGGAGCACCACGCAGGGAGGCTCGAAATCCTCGAACTCGAGCCGGGGGGCCATCAGATGACCCTCCATGTGATCGATTCCCACGAACGGCAGCTGGCGGGCCCAAGCCGTCGCCTTGGCAAATGAATGGCCGACCAGGAGGGCACCGACCAACCCGGGCCCTGCGGTGGCTGCCACCCCGTCGAGATCGGCGGGATGGACCCCGGCCTCCTGAAGCGCCCGATGGGTGAGGGAGCGAATCGACTCGACATGGGCCCGAGCCGCCAGTTCGGGCACCACCCCACCGAACCGAGCATGAAGGTCGACCTGTGACGAGACCACATTCGACAACGACTCGGCGCCCCTCACCACCGCTACGGCGGTTTCGTCACAACTGGTCTCGAAGGCGAGGACGAGCGGTGTCATCGCATGTCCTCCAGCTTCTTCCGGTATGGCACGCTGTCGATCTCATGGGCCCACAGAACGAGGGCGTCGTCGTCGCCGTAGTAGCCCTTTCTCAAGCCCACCGGGGCCAGACCGAATCCGGCATACAACGATCGAGCCGGATGATTGCGGGTCCGCACCTCCAAAGTCAGATGACGGGCGCCGCGCTCGATCGCAGCCAGGATCAGAGCTGCCATGAGACGGGTGCCGATCCCCTTCCTCCGCGCCGGGAGTGACACCAGCAGATTGGTGACGTGAGCATCTTCGCCAACGACCATCATCCCGCCGAAGCCCACGAGGACGTCGTCCTCAGCCACCAGGTAGACCCGATTCTCAGCCGCCAACTCGTCTCGAAACACCCGTGCGCTCCACGGCTTGAGACGATCGTTGGCTTCGAGGTCGACCGCAGCCTCGACATCGGCATCGGCGAAGGCCCTGATGGTCACCGCTGTCAATCCGACCCCCATGGCCCCTCCTGACGCAGCTTGGCCCAGTTGATCGTGACGTCGGGCTCCCGCAGATAAAGAGGCCGGATCTCGTCCGGCGCCGGGAACTCCCCACGTTCGAACTTGGCACGGGCCGCCTCGGCCAGGGTCACCGCGTATGGGTAACGGGGTCTGCCGGTCTTGACACGGTGCAAACCACGGAGAAGACCATCCGGAAGGGCACTGACATCCCCGACCACCAGACTCTCATCAGGGCTCGAATCGAGTTGGGCTGCCAGCACCTCGGGTCGGACCAGCTCCACCGAGCTCTCTTTGACTACCCCGCCAGGCACAGGCCGATAGCGCGCCACCGCAAGCTCCCCCCGGCGCACATCCACCACCGCCCATATCAGCCGATGTCCGGTACGGGCTTCGAGGGCGATGGCGTCCAGCGAGACGGCCGGGATCACCGGGATACCGAACGCCGCTGCCAGTCCCTGCGCCGTGGCCAGCCCGACTCGGATGCCGGTGTAGAGACCGGGACCGATATCTACGACCACGGCGTCCAATGCCGAAGGCGACCAGCCCACCTGATCGAAGCAAAAGTCGATGGCCGGGACCAGAAAGGTGGCATGACCCATGCGGTCGATCCTCGAGGCAGCAGCCAAAGTCGATGCGTCCTCGACCAAGGCAACCGACGATCCCGGAGTGGAGGTTTCGATTGCAAGCAGTTTCATGTCACCGTCTCCAGATCGCGCTCCACCCAGTCACCGCTCGGATGGAGTCGCAACAGCCTGCTCTCGTCAGGGTTGACGATGAACTCGATGCGGAGGTGGTCCTCGGGCAAGGCGGATTCGACCGCATCGCCCCATTCGATGACGAGGACACCGTCGGCCGCGAATTCGAACACGTCGAGATCTTCGAACTCATGGAGGGAACCGAGTCTGTAGACGTCGACGTGAACCACCGGCATGAACCCTGAGGTGTATTGACGCACCAGCACAAACGACGGGCTGACCACCAACTCCTCGACACCAAGC
>JALYNX010000305.1 GCA_030772935.1 Actinomycetota bacterium
GGGCGTTGGACGAGATCCGCACCCGCGAGGGGTCGAGTCCCCGCGCCGCCACCATGTCCATCTCTTCGAGCAGCACCTTGGGGTCGATGACCGTGCCGGAGGCGATCACCGGGGTGCAATGCGGGTAGAGGATGCCGGAGGGGATCAGAGACAGGGCGAGACGCTGGTCGCCCACGACGATGGTGTGCCCGGCGTTGTTGCCACCCTGGAAGCGGACGACGAAGTCGGCCTTCTCGGCGGAATAGTCGACAACACGGCCCTTTCCCTCGTCACCCCACTGGGCACCCAGGACTACGGTGGCAGGCATGACGTGGCGGGACGGTAGCGGCTCATCTCTCCCCCCAGGAGCGAAGCGACGTTGGGGGGAGTACCGGGGTAGCCCCGGCCGACCGGCGCCTGTTTGCCTCGGTGCTTGGCATCAGAGACGAGGCGGAAGCTGCGGCGGACCGGCGTCTGTTCGCCCGAGACTGTGAAGGCCGGGTCAGATAGCGTGACGGAGGGCGAGGGTTGGTCTCGGGCGAAGTCCGCCGCCATGATTCTGAAACACAGTGTTCACATTTCAGCAATGGGCGAGAAATCCCCCACCGATAGAACGCATCTGTTCACGACTGATACAACTAAGGAGGCGCCGTGACCAAGACGCCAGGCGACGTCTTGTCCCTCGTCAAAGACGAGGGCTACGAGTTCATTGATCTTCGATTCTGTGACCTGCCGGGCCAGGTACAGCACTTCACCGTGCCTGCGCGGGAGCTGACGGAGGACTCATTCGAGGCCGGTTTCGGGTTCGATGGCTCGTCGATTCGCGGTTTCCAGGAGATTCAGGAGTCCGACATGCTCCTGATCCCTGATCCGACCACAGCCGTGGACGACGTCTTCCGTGACCGCAAGACCCTGATCCTCTATTGCTTCGTCAACGATCCGGTGACAGGCGCCCCCTACGACCGCGACCCCCGATACGTGGCGAAGAAGGCAGAGGAATATCTGAAGAGCACGGGTATCGCCGAAACCTCCTACTGGGGGCCGGAGGCCGAGTTCTACATCTTCGACGACGTCCGCTACGGGCAGAACCAATATTCGGGCTTCTACTACGTCGACTCGATCGAGGGCTCATGGAACAGCGGGGAATACGAGGAGGGCGGCAACCTCGGCTACAAGCCCCGATACAAAGAGGGCTACTTCCCGGTCCCACCCACCGACCATTTCCAGGATCTTCGCTCTGAGATGACGGCGAACCTGGAGGCTGCGGGGATCCGTATCGAGGTTCAGCACCACGAGGTGGGCACCGCGGGACAGGCAGAGATCGACATGCGCTACGACACCCTGCTTCGCACCGCCGACAACGTGACCCTCTACAAGTACATCGTGAAGAACACGGCGTGGGCGGCGGGCAAAACGGTGACCTTCATGCCCAAGCCGATCTTCGAAGACAACGGTTCGGGGATGCACACCCACCAGTCGCTGTGGAACGGCGACACACCGCTGTTCTTCGACGAGTCCGGCTACGCCGGTCTCTCCGAGATGGCCCGTTGGTATGTCGGTGGCTTGCTGAAGCACGCCGCGGCGATCCTGGCCTTTGCGGCTCCGACCACGAACTCCTACCACCGCCTGGTGCCGGGTTACGAGGCGCCGGTCAACCTGGTCTATTCCAGCCGGAACCGCTCGGCGGCGATCCGCATCCCGCAGTACTCCCAGGCCCCGGCTGCGAAGCGTCTCGAGTTCCGCTGTCCTGACCCGTCCTGCAACCCGTATCTGTCGTTTGCGGCGATGCTGCTCGCCGGTCTGGACGGGATTCAGAACCGGATCGAGCCCCATGACCCGGTGGACAAGGACATCTACGACCTGCCCCCGGCCGAGCTCGCCGGTCTGCCTTCGGTCCCGGGGAGTCTTCCCGAGGCGTTGAAGGCGCTTGAGGACGACCACGAGTTCCTGCTGGCGGGTGGGGTGTTCACCGAGGACTTGATCCAGACCTGGATCGACTACAAGACCGAGCACGAGGTGGACCCGGTCCGTCTCCGACCCCACCCCTACGAGTTCCACCTGTACTACGACATCTGAGAGCGCTGGCCGCGCCAACACTCCGCATTGCGTATTGCGTTGAACGTACAACGGTGTTCTGACTCGCTGCCTCAGCAGCGAGTCAGAACACTTCGGGGCACCAGGGTTGGGGGTCCCAGGTGAAGGCGGCATCGGCGACTGCAAGTGACTCGGGATCTCCCGTCAGCCTGCCGATCCGCGACAGGCCACGCAGACGCGACCTCCCCATATAGATCCCTCCCAGGTCTTCGGCGTCGATACTGATCGAACCCTCGGCGTCAGTCCGAAGACATTCGGCGCCCTCGGGCGAGGCGATCAGGTGGTATCTGCCGTCGATGTCACCCATCGGGTCGTGGACCTCGAAGACCACATCGATCGGAGCCGAATAGGAACGGGCTTCCAGGGCCCGGGGGACATCCATGATCCGCACCCACAGTTTGTCGGAACGCCGGGCTTTGGCCCGTCGGGTCCCGGCGAGGAGGTCGAAGACCGGATCTTGGACCGAGCGATGATCGGCCGAGATCTCGGCGATCAGGTCGTGGTTGAGGACATGGCGCCAGAGCCCGGCCCAGGATTCGGCAGTGCTGCCGAATAGGTCCTCCACCAGCAGTGTGCCGGCGCCGTGGTCGTCCCAGTCGCTCTTGGTCCGGTACTGGACGTAACCGTCGATGCCGCCGGGACCGTCGACGACAGCGAAGCGGTAGGCAGTGGCCCCTTCTCTTCGGTGCTTCTCATCCGCCAGGATCCGATGCTCCCACCAGAGCGGGGATCGGGCATAGAAGCCCGGGATGGAGGTGCGGATGCGGTCGTAGAAGGGGGCAAGCAGGTTCTCCGCCGCGGCCGCATCGATGCTTCGGACCGGTGCGGCTTGGGGAGCTGAGCGATGGAACTCGACATGGTCCCGGCGCACGGTCAAGTTGTAGCCGACAGATGCCATCCCGTAACCGAACCGTCCGTAAATGGCACTGTCCGAAGCCCATAGTGCAGCGATCGGCTCCTCCTGACCCAGGACCTCGTCGAGATGGGTTCGCATCATTCCTCGAAGCAGGCCCTGACGGCGGTGGGTGGGCGCAACCGAGACGATCGTGGTTCCACCGCAGCTGACCGTCCCCCCAGGGATCGTCATGTCGAGCGAGAAGGCGCCGGCGGTGCTGACCATCGTGGCCCCGTCGAATCCGACCACGGTCCGCTCCAAGGGGAGCACCTGGCGGAAGTGGTCGTCTTCAGGAGGGTCGAAGCCGTAGACAAGACCCATGGTCCGAAGCAGGTCGGGAAACTCGTCGGGCTCGATGGCCCGGAACTCCACGGACATCAGGCGTCCGGCGTGGTGCCTGCGGCGTTCTTGGCGTTCTGGACTTCGGTGTCGAAGCCAGCTGCGGAGGTGGTGTACGCGTCCACCGCGTCGCTGCGCTGTTGGCCTTCATCTGTCGAGCGCAACCCGGCGAGGGCGTCCTGTGCGGCTCCAGCGCAAAAGTCGATGGCTGTCACCAGGGCCTGGTGGTTGGCTTCCAGCCCTACAGGTGGGGTCTGCGCTCTCACCCGGTCCGCCAGAGCCTGGGTGTTGGTCGACAGCGTTTCGAGCCGGGTCTCGGCGTCGTCGAATTCGACCGTCCTCGGGTCGGCGTCGAAGCCCTCGTTCACCGTGACCATCTCGGTGGCCAGCAATTGCAGTTCGGCGTTTACGGCGTCCAACTCGTCGAGGTAGGTCTGGGGAGAGCTGGGCAGAGTGGTGGCGGTGCCCGGCAGTGTGGTCCCGGTGCCCTCCAGAGTGGTGGTCGTGCTGCCGACCGCCAGGGTCGTGGTTGGAGAGCCCTCTGGCAGTGAACTGACGAAGAAATAGGTGAAGGCGATCATCCCGAGAATCACCAGCGGGAGGATCCAGCGGCCCGGTTTCGGGTCGGGGTTGGCTGCCATAACCGGCGAAACGATAGCTTCAACCCTGGGAGTTGCCGGGTTGGCCCGATTCGGTCCCGATCACGACCCTCTTGAACGAGCTCCGGATTCTCCATAGGTTCGAGACCATGGAGAGGGAGCGAAATGAGGTCTACGAGCGAATTCCGTGGGAGACGCTGGAACGCAAGGGCGGGGACAAACAGTGGTGGATGATCACCCTCGCCGGGGCGATCGTGCTCGGTGCCCTCGCCTATTCGTTCATGAGCAACCGGCCGATAGCGACTCCGATCGAGCCAGCAGCCGGCGTCGTCTCCACGATTGCCGCCGAACCGGTCGGGACCATCCCGGCACCGCCGATCCCGACGCCGAGCAGCCCTACGGTCGTGGCCGAGGCAGACCTCTTTGCTATCGACCCAGAGCGTTTGATCGATCAGGCAACTTCTCATGCCGAGTGGTTCGTCGCGGAGTACATCGGTGTCGACGGCTCCGAGGAGAGCAGGGCCACCCTTGGCTCTCTGCTCCCGGCAGGGATCCCCATTCCGGCGGCGCCCGAATCGACGAGAGTCTTCGTGGAGTGGGTCAGGGCGGTGTCGGTGGAGGAGGTGGCGCCTCTTCGCTACCGAATCGGGGTTCTGGTTCGTTCCCTGGTGGCAGAAGGTGACGCGGCCTATCGGCGTCTGCCGCCAATGCTGGCAACGGTCGAGGTCAGCGTTACCGAGGGCGGCCCGAGGGTGGCGCTTCCTCCATCACTGGGGCCTCTGACCTCCACCGGGCAGGAGCCGCTGGCGCTCGCCGAGGTCCCGCTCGAGATCCAAGAAGCGGCGATCGCTTCCTCCGGGGCAACCGAGGTCCTCGGCGGTATTCCGGGAGCAGCAGGCGGCTGGCAAGTAGTCGTTGTCGCACCGGGACAAGACGGCGTCTCCCGTCCCATGACGGTGTCCGTGCCCTGATCAGCTGCTGAATCTCGCCTCTAGGATCGCCGATGCCTCAGGGATGATCGATTCCCAAGAGGAGTCGGGAGCCTTGGAGATGGTGACGAAGTCGGCGGTCATGAACATGCT
>JALYNX010000306.1 GCA_030772935.1 Actinomycetota bacterium
TCGCCACAGTCATGTCAACGTCGGATCCGTTCGGCACATGGCAATACCCCCAGGCCGTTTGCTTGCCTGCCGGGGCCCGACCAGGGTCGAACAGCGACTGTTGCGCCACCAGCACAAACGGAGCATCGGGATGGTGGCCTCCGTGTACCAGATCCTCGGAGGCCGCCACTTCCTCCCACGTTCCGCCGACGTGAACGGTCCCGGCCCGAGGACTCCATTCGTCCAACCACGGGATAGGGCCGTCGAGGGCCCAGTCGACCTTGAAAACGCCTGGTCCTGTTTTCCACGCGGCGAATCGCCTGCGATGACGCACGTCGACCCGATCGCCTCCGATTCGGATCGCGGCCCGCGGCATCACGTCTAGGACCACCGGAACCCCGGGCAGCTCGTCGAGAGAGGAGACCGACCTTCCCGTCTCGATCGTCCCGCCACCCTCGGTGACGATCTTGGCCAGGGAGTCGGCGATCCGTTGCGAGCCGCCTGCGACCAGCGGCCAGCCGTAGGCATGACCGGTGACCCCGAAGAGGAGGGCGACACCGCCCGTCAAGGGTGAGCTGAAGGGGGCGATTGCATGCGCGGCCAAGCCGGCGAAGATCCCTTTTGCTTCCGGCGAGGAGAAACCCGACGCAATCGTGGACGCCGGGAGCGCCCCGCGGGAGGCGAGTCTGATGAAGCTCGTCGGATTCTTGGGCATGGGGGACATCGGGCCCAAGAAGTCCTCGATCACATCGTCTGCCGACTCCACCAACGGGCGCATGATCCGCAGATATCGAGTCTTGTCAGCGCCGAACCCGGCGGCCGTCTCTTCGAGGTCACGCAGCAATGCTCCGCCACGACCTCCCCCAAGGGGATGGGACATCGGGATGTCCGGCTGAATCCACTCGACATCGAGCCCCAGCCCTCGGAAGAACGGTGATGCAACTCCAAGCGGATGGATCGCAGAGCAGATGTCATGGAGAAAGCCGGGCAGCGTGAGTTCCTCGGTTCGAGTGCCGCCGCCGATTACGTCTGCCTGCTCGATTACGAGGACTCGCTTCTGAGCCCGGGTCATCTCTGCTGCGGCCGCCAGACCGTTGGGGCCGGCGCCCACCACCACCATGTCGTATTCGGCCATCGCCCGCATTGTGGCGTGCGCCCGTTACGGAATTGTGACCCTGGGATCTCGAGTTCCCGGTAGGCGCCCGTAACGGTCACGGAACGCTGATCCAGTCTGATCGGGGGATCGGAGAAAGGAACCGAGTGACAGAGCCGAGAGACTCAGAGAATTGGGCCCAGCCGGTCGACGCATTTCACGTTGGAGAGGTGGCTGAAGGGGCACGAAAGGGAAATGTCGAGGGTCGCAAGCCGACCGGCCCGTTGCAGGGCTTCGGCCAGCTGTGGCAGAAGACCTACGAGGTCGTGGTCCCGGGACCCACCCCTGAGGAGGTCATCTCTACATGGAAGGCCAACTTCGGCGAATTCTGGCCTCCTTCGAACAAGTTCTATGCCCCCGCCGGCGGGATTGCTCCCGGAGAGGTGGCCGTGATCGGGGGCGGCAAGGGCCCAGCCAAAATCACGACCGGGGTCCGGGTCATCTATGCCGACGAGCGTTCCTGGTCATACATGACCCCGGAAGGTCACCCGTGGGCGGCGATCATCACCTTCAGCTCCCATGAGGGCGATGACAGTTCGTCGGTTGCCCGTGTCCATCTTCTGGTCAGGGCCAACGATCCGCTGTACGAGGCGAGCTTCAAGCTCTACACGTCGCGGCTCGAGGACAAGATCTGGACCCACACTCTGACCCAGGTTGCGGCCCATTTCGGTGTCACCGATCGCGAAGTGGTGACGACCGCGGCTCTCATCGACAAGAAGCGACAGTGGAGCCAGGTCTCGAATATCTGGAAGAACTCAGCGGTCCGGACCCTGCTCCGACGAGATCGCAAGGGGTAGGGCAGATATAGCCGGGCGCGGCGACGATGACTCAGAGACTGGCGCTGCGTTCGGTGTCGGGCGCCTATATGGCAACTGCGGCCGTCGGGACTTGGGTGGCCGTCCGTGACGACCTGGCGGGGCGACCGTTCGGCTGGGATCTGCATCTGTCGCCCCTGGCCAACTTCGTCATCGGGCTCGGAACCGCCCTCTCAGCTCCGCTTGGACTCTTGCTGGCTCTCGTCTGGCTCAACGTTCTGCTGGGGCGAGAACCCAAAACCGGGCGACGAGCAGCCGGCGTGATCGCGCTTCTCGGGATCGGCCTTCTTGTCGGGATGCTCGCCGAACCGATCACCTGGCATTTGTTCGACGCAGGTGCTGTAGATCTGCTCCCGGCAGCGATCATCGTGGCCAACCTGGTGCTGCCCGCGGTCCTGGCGACCCTGGCGCTCCGAGTCCGGGGCGTATCCCTTTTGTAGCCCACAACGCGAATCGAGCCCCCTGTTGGGGGGCTCGATTCTTTCCGGCGGGGTCAGCTCTCAGAGGATGACAGCCCGCTTGCGAATGTAGAGGAACACGAATCCCGTGAAGAGCAGGGTCAGCCCGGTGGCAATCGCCAGGGCGGACAGTGCGTAGGACATCATGCCGAGTCCAAGCGCGGTCGTCAGTGTGGTGGCGGTCAACCAGGAAGCCCTTGCTTCGTTGGGGACCATCACGGCTTCGCCGCTCTCGTCGAGGACGGATGCGCCGTTCTCATCCAACTGGGGAACCGTCCGCTCCATTTGGGAGTAGTACAGACCCTCGGTTGAATCGAGCTGATGGCGGGTGATGATGTCGGCCTGGGCCCACATCGTGAACGGTCCTCTCACTGGTGTCTCGGCAATGGCGGCGTCATCGGGGGTGGTCACGTCCTGTGCCACAGCCTGGTCATACGTGTACCAGACACCGAAGATGCCCCCGGCCATCGAGCCGAATCCGACGACCATCGCCAGGATCCCGGCCGTGAGAAGTACGAATGTCTTGCGTGGCGCGGTGACCTTTTGGGTGGTCACTGTGCCCATGTCGGTTGCAGTCATTTTGCTGCCTCCTTTGTGAGAGCTAACTGCCTTATGCACTCATCATCGGTCGTCGCTGAGCGCGCGACGAGAGGACGGGGCCTCTAATCCGAGGGCCATAAGACCTCGGTGCCCCGGACTGGTCGAATCGACCCCGAAACACTGCTAGAACCCCGTCGATGCGTCTCGAAGATCAGGTTGTGGTGGTCACCGGAGCCGGAGGTATCGCCGCGGCGGCAGCCTCGCTGTTCGCAGCAGAAGGGGCCGCTCTCTTCGTGATATCGATCGATCCGGACCAGGGAGCCGAGTTGGCTGAATCCGTCACCGCGATGGGAGGCATGGCGGACTTTGGCAGAGCCGACCTGACCGTGGAGGACGAGACGGTGGCAGCCTTCTCGAGTTGCATCGAACGATTCGGGCGGGTGGATGGGCTGTTTACGGTGGCCGGAGGAAGTGGCCGCCAATTCGGAGACGGGCCGGTCGAGGCCATCCCCAAGATGGGATGGGACAAGACCATCGAGCTCAACCTCAGTCCGGCCTTTCTCTCAGCTCGGGAGGCGGTCCGGGCCATGAAGGGCCATCCTCAGGATCGAGGCGGTTCGATCGTCCTCGTGAGCAGTGTTCTCGCTACGCATCCCTCTGATCTTTTCGCGACCCATGCCTATGCCGCGGCCAAGGGG
The DNA here is from genome assembly GCA_030772935.1 of Actinomycetota bacterium. Lineage (GTDB taxonomy): Bacteria > Actinomycetota > Acidimicrobiia > Spongiisociales > ZC4RG35 > JALYNX01. The sequence continues at coordinate 3,644 of JALYNX010000306.1, forward strand.
GCGACCGTGTCCATGGCGAGGGCAATGGCGTCGTATTACGCCCCGGATTCCATAAGGGTCAATGTGATCGCTCCCGGCCTGGTGCTGACTCCGATGTCGGAGAGGGCCGCCTCTGATCCAGACTCGATCGCCTACGCAAAGGCCAAGCAACCGCTCGCTGGGGGCTTCCTCGACCCTCACGATGTGGCGCTGGCGGCGTTGTTCCTTCTCTCGGATGAGTCCTCTCGGATCACTGGCCAGGTGATCGAAGTGGACGGAGGTTGGGGTGTGACCGAGGCCCGGTCTTGAAGACTGCCGTACTTCCCGAAGCGATCCTCGAGGAGCGCGTCATCCCGGTCGCGCGGGGTCTGAGTGCGGATACGGCGGTTTCCCTCGCCACAGCTCTCCGGGAAGGCGGCCTTCACGTGATCGAGGTGACTGTCGAAGACGCCAACGCGATTGGTGCGATCTCCTCACTGACCGGGTCGGGCTCGGTAGTCGGGGCGGGGACCGTGACCTCGATTGGCCTTGCCGCGGCGGCTGTTGACGCGGGCGCCACTTTCCTGGTATCCCCGCATTCGGACCCCGCCCTGAACGAGTGGGCGCTGAGCCGCGGGGTGCCGATGATTCCGGGCGGGCTGACCCCGACGGAGGTCCTCGCGGCCTGGAGATCGGGGGTTGTGGCGGTGAAGGTGTTCCCAGTTTCCCTGGGTGGCCCTGAGTTGATCAGAGGGCTGCGCGGCCCGTTTCCCGACATCCCATTGATCCCGACCGGAGGCATCACTGCCCTCGATGCCGCCGACTTTCTCGCGGCCGGAGCCGTGGCAGTTGGTGTGGGAGGCTGGCTCACGGGCCATACCGATCCGGCGCTGATTGTCGAGAGAGCGGCGTCGCTCCTCGAGGCCATCCAGCTTGTCTAGACATTTGACCGACCCGTGACCACACTCGACGCAATGCGGCCGATGGCATTGACAGTTCAGGATGTCACCTACGCCCAGTTGGCGGGGACGATCGACCACTCTCTGCTCAAGCCCCAACTGACCCTCGGTGACGTGGCGGCCGGTTGCGAGGTTGCGGCCCTTTACGAAGTCGTTTCCGTGTGTGTTCGGCCGGCGGACGTGGCGTTCGCCGCCAAGGCGCTCGCCGGGTCATCTGTGGCGGTCGGGACTGTGATCAGCTTCCCACACGGCGACAGCACCACGGCGACCAAGGTCTTCGAGTCTCGACGCGCCATGGAGGATGGGGCGGTCGAGCTCGACATGGTGCTCAACATCGGCTGGCTGCTTTCAGGAGAGGACGCCATGGTCGAGGATGACATCAGGGCTGTGGTCGAGGCTTCCGGTGACAGGGCCATCGTCAAGGTGATCCTGGAGAACGCCTATCTGACCGATGAGCAGAAAGTCACCGCCTGTCACCTGGTTGAGGCAGCCGGTGCCGACTACGTGAAGACATCGACCGGTTACGCCCCGACCGGGGCCACACTCGAGGATCTCCGTTTGATGCGAGCCAGCGTCGGGCCAACGGTCAAAGTGAAGGCGGCGCACGGGGTGCGCACCCTGGATGCGTTGCTCGCCGTGATCGAAGCGGGGGCCGATCGGTGCGGCGCAACCGCGACCGCGGCAATCCTCGACGACTATCGGGAGCGAGTCAGGGTCTGAGGACACCGGCGAGGGCCGCCCCCAGAGCACCCGCAACAGCCCCGAGACTGGCCGCTACCACATCGATCTGCTCGATAGGAACCAAGGTCACCCGCGCCCGGACCGCCTCCCGGATCGGTCCCAAGACCAGCTCCCCGGCATCGGCGATCCCACCTCCGATGATGATCCGGTCAGGACCGAGGAGGGTCACGACGTTGGCCAGCCCGATGCCGAGGTACTCGGCGACCTGCCTTATGGCGGCCAGGCTTTTCTCCTCGCCCGCGCCCGCCGCCGAATAGACCTCCTCGGCTGTTTCTTTCCCGGCCAGCGATGTGAGGACGTCAGCTCGGGTGAGCGCCTCGACGCAGCCGCGATTCCCACAGCCGCAAAGGGGCCCATCGGGGACGATCGTTTGATGTCCGAGCTCCCCCGCTACCCCGAAGGCGCCACCGTGCAACCGCCCGTCGATCATGATTCCTCCTCCGACGCCCGTGCCCAGAGTGACGCAAACCACGATGTGGCAGCCCGCACCGGCACCCATCGTGCCCTCCGCCAGGGTGAAGGCCCTGGCGTCATTGACCATCCAGATCTCCCTTCCCAACTCTTGCTCGAGCCGGGAGCGCAAGGGGTAGCCAGCCCAGTCCCCGGGAAGGTTGGGGAACAGTTCGATCGTCCCGCGATCTCGATCGAAGAGACCCGGAACGCCCAGGCCGATGCTTGCGATTTCGGGCTCGACTTCGAGTGCTTCCCGTGCCGCTGCGACAAGATTGTCAGTCACCGCCCCCGGCCCACCTTCGGACCCGGTCCGGGTTCGGCTGGTGGATACGACCTGGAAGCCGCCCTCTCCCTTCTCGAGGACAGCCACCTTGATGTTGGTGCCGCCGAGGTCGAGACCCAGATAGCGGTCGGTCAAGTTCTTCTCCCGTCGTTGCGCACGAGAACTGCGCGAAACGTGTAACGGCTCGAGGCGTAGAAAGTCTCGGTCCGCTCCAGGGGCAGGCCTTCTTGGTCGGAGATGGTCCTCAGTTCGCAGAGGAGGATCCCGGATGCCGGGAGTTCGAGGAGCTGTCGCTGGCGTTTGGTGGGGTGTCTCGCCGACACCTCGGCAAAAGCCTCCGTCGGGATGCGCCCGACCTGCTCGAAGGCCGCATGAAGTGAACCTTGCTCGAGATCACCCTCGAGGCTGGCAGCCAGACTGGCGGGCATCACGGCGCGTTCGATGGCCATCGGAAGGTCATCGGCCAATCTGAGTCGCTCGAGCACTCGTGCCGGCTCTCCAGACCTGAGCCCGAGTGCGGAGCGTTCCTGGTCGCTGGGCTGGATCTCGGCCCATTTCAGGATTCGGGAGGAAGCGGTCATCCCCCGTCGCCGCATCGACTCGGTGAACGACAGCGGTGAGCCGAGCTCGCGCAACACAGATTGCGGTCTGACGAAGGTTCCCGCTCCTCGGCGGCGGTCGACCAGCCCGTCGGCAGCGACCGCCTGGACGGCTTGACGGGCGGTCATCCGGCTCACTCCATACTTCTCACAGAGCTCGGCATCTGAGGGAAGCCGGTCGCCTGGGGCAGCGGCGGCGATGAGACTGCGGAGGTCGGACGCGATCTCCTCGTAGCGGGCGAGTTTTCTCTGATTCACGGTGGTCCTCACGTAATTGGGACGAACAGGGGCCATATGCGGACCCCTGGGTCCCAATTACGGGGAGTAAAGCACCGGCGACTTCTATCCCATAAGATGTATATACATTTGAAGGACCACTGGACATGACTGAGCTCAACCGGAGTGACAACTCAACGAGCTGGATCAATGCGGCGCGAAAGCTGCTCGATCACATCGAGTCGAGCCAGCTCGATGCGATCGATGTGGTCGCCGGCTGGTGCGCAGAGGCGATCGCCGACGGAGGGCTGGCCCATCTCTTCGGATCCGGCCATTCACGGATTCCGCTCGAGGAGATGTTCCCTCGCTACGGGTCGTTCTCGGGGTTCCATCCGATGGCAGAGCTCTCGATGACCTTCCATACCGAGGTGGTGGGGACCAATGGACAGCGACAGGCGATGTTCATCGAGCGCACCGAGGGCCTGGCCGAGGCGATTCTCTCCAACTTCGACTTCGGGCCGACCGATGTGATGCTGGTGTTCAGCGCCAGTGGCCGGTCTGCCGTCCCCATCGAGATCGCGATGGGAGCCAGGCACCGAGGCCTGAGAGTGGCGGCGGTGACGTCGGTGCAAGAGTCGATGGCAGGACCGGCGCAGCATTCGTCCGGGACTCGTCTTCTCGACCATGCCGACGTGGTGATCGACATCGGGACTCCTCCCGGAGACGCCCTGATCTCGCTGAAGGGGCTCGACACTCCGGTTGGCCCGGGTTCGACATTGGCTAACGCGGTCGTGGTCAATGAGATCAAGGTGCGTGTCGCCGAACTTCTCCTCGCCAGAGGGATCCTCCCGCTGGTGTTGACCAGCTCGACCTTGGTTGGCGCCGAGCGCTCGGCATCTCTGTTCGATTCCGCCTATGCCGATCACGCTGAGAGACTGGCCCGAATCCTGCGCCAGGGTGGCCAATGAGCCAACTGGATTCTCACTGGTTCACGGTATAGGGCACGCGCATAAGTTCTCTACTTCTGCACTTGACACCAACAAAAGTCTCTGGCATGGTGGAATAACTGTGAGTGAGTTGCAGGGCGTTTTCGCATCGGAATCGGACTCACCGGGGGACCTTCTCAATCTGATTCGTACTGGCCGCGCCCGGACTCGAGGAGAGCTCGGTGAGGCAACCGGGCTGGCTCGTTCCACAATCGCCCAACGTGTCGACGCTCTCATGACTGCCGGGTTCGTCGTCGAAGTCGGTGACGCACCGTCCACCGGCGGCCGCCCGCCCTCGCTGTTGGGATTCAACGCGGATGCCGGATTGGTGCTCGCCGTGGACCTCGGCGCGACTCATTCCAGGGTCGCCGTGTGCAACCTCTTGGCCGAGCCGCTTGCCGAGACCTCGACCGACATCGACATCGATCAAGGCCCCGAGCCGGTCCTCGAATGGGTGGAGCAAGAGTTCAAGGCGCTGCTGGCCAAGATCGACCGAGGTTTCGAGGAATTGCGGGGGATCGGGATCGGTGTTCCCGGCCCGGTCGACTTCTCCCACGGCGTCGCGGTCAACCCACCCATCATGTCCGGCTGGCACCTCTACCCCATCAAGGAGAGATTCACGGAACGTTACGGAGTCCCAGTGCTGGTCGACAACGACGTCAACATCATGGCTCTGGGGGAGTATTGGGCGATGGAGCCTCAGGTCGAGGATCTCGTCTTTGTGAAGGTCGGCACCGGGATCGGGTCGGGGCTGATCCTGGGAGGTCAGCTCCATCGTGGGGCCAATGGCGCCGCCGGCGATCTCGGCCACGTGCGTGCCGCCGGCGACGAGGTGATCTGCAGATGCGGGAACAACGGCTGTCTCGAGGCAGCCGCCGGCGGTGCCGCACTCGCATCCGAGTTGACTGAGCTCGGGCTCGATGCCCACGACAGCCGCGACGTTGTTCGCCTGGTCGCGGAAGGAAACCAAGATGCCGTTCGTTCGGTCCGTGGTGCCGGTCGCCTGATCGGGAGAGTGCTGGCCTCGATGGTGAATCTTCTCAACCCCAGCGTCATCATGATCGGCGGCGACCTGTCGAAGGCCGGGCAACAGCTGCTCGCTGGGATCCGCGAGGTCGTCTATCAGCGGTCGACCACTCTCAGCACGACCGAACTGGTGATCACCACGTCCTCATTGGGCGACCGAGCCGGTGTGACCGGCGCAGCTGCCATGGTGATCGATCACATTCTCACTCCGCACGCAATCGACTCGGTGCTCGCCGCATCGGCGGTCGGATGAGCAAAAAGAAAGCTTCCGGCGAAAGCGGGACGACCGGAACGGCCGCACGGGCGGCCTGGACAAGTACGAGGAGGAAAGGATGAAACGAAATAGGAGCCTGCGATTCGCAGCTCTGCTCGGAGCCTTCGCCCTGATTGCCGCCGCTTGCGGTGGCGATGGTGGCGGTGGCGAGGACGAGACCTTCACGATCGGGGTGAGTAACACCCTGGCCGGGAACGGTTGGCGGGAACAGATGATCTGCGCGATCAAGGCGGAGGCACTGGCCAGCGGGGTCGTGGACGAGGTAGTTCTCCAAAACGAGAACACCGACACCACCGGCCAAATCGGCCAGATCGAGGCTCTGATCTCTCAGGGGGTGGACGCGATCATCATCAACCCCACCGACCGTGAGGGTCTGAACTCGGTCATCGAGGAGGCCATCAGCCAGGGCATCGTCGTCGTGGCGGTGGACCAGGCCGTGACTGCCGAAGGTGCCTATGTGGCCACGAACGATCAGGTTGCATATGGCGAACTCGGTGCGCGCTGGTTGTTCGATCAGCTCGGTGGTGAGGGCAACGTCGTTGAGATGCGTGGCATCGACGGCGTCCCGGCCGACACCGACCGTCACAACGGCTTCCTCGCCGCGCTCGAGGACTACCCAGGAATCACAGTCACCCAGGAGACCTTCACCGGTTGGGACCCGACGACGGGTGCCCAGCAGGCCCTGGATATCATCAGCGCTGGTGACGTGGACGGCATCTGGACTTCCGGAATCGACTACACGGTCGTCGAGCAATTCCAGAACGCCAACGCACCGTTGGTCCCGATTGTCGGTGCCGACAACAACGGGTTCATCGACCAGCTGATCAACATCGACGGGATCGTGGGTGCAGCGGTGACCAACCCGCCAGCAATAGGTGGCGTGGGCGCCGCAATCGCGATCCAGGCATTGACCGGCGAGGCGCCGGATCAAGTGGTGACCCTGACGCCGGAAGTGTTCGCTTCCGACGACCAGTCGGCTCTCGAAGGGCTGTTCGATCCCGACCAGCAGGTCGGATGGAGCACCTACGTCGAGATCGCCCCATGGACCACCTACTCGCCGGATCAGGTCTCCGCATGCAAGGGACCTGGCGAATAGTCGAGTGACCGCAGGGCCGGGCGC
>JALYNX010000307.1 GCA_030772935.1 Actinomycetota bacterium
TGCCTGGGGGAAGTCCAAGAGTGCTCATCACCCGGTCGGCTGGGCCTTTGAGTGCCTTGCCACCGAACAAGGGACTGATGGCGATGACTCGTGGGTGGTTGACAACAGCTGCTCGGATCGCAGGCACGGCGAGGATCGGCCATATGGACAGGGGCGGATTGGAGGGGGCGACGATCACTACGTCGGCCGCTTCGATTGCCTCGACTACTCCGGGGGAGGGTCGCGAGTCGGAGGCGCCATTGAATCGAAGTCCAATGACGTCATCGCGGTGCTGTCTGATGACGAAGTACTCCTGAAAGGAGAGCCATTCGCCCGAGCCAACCCGGACCTCGGTGCGAATGGGGTCGTCGGATGCCGGAAGGACCCGCGGGGCGATGTCGAACCTTCGCCGGGCACCTTCCGTGATCTGAGTCAAGGAATCGCCGGCTGCGAGTCGGGCGGTCCGGTAGAGGTTGAGGGCGAGGTCGAGGTCGCCGAGTCGGAATCGATTGTCCAACCCGAGCCGGCCCAATTCCTCGTTGGCGGTGAAGGTATCGCCCATGCGACCCCATCCTTCCGGCCCCTCGACTCCGGCGAGGGTGTAGATGACTGTGTCGATGTCGGGCGAGACCCTCAAACCATGGATGGTCTCGTCATCTCCGACATTCACGATCAGGGTCAGGTCCAGACCTTCGATGACTGCCAAGCCACGCGCGAGACGAGCCCCACCCACCCCGCCTGACAGCTCGACAACCTTCATCGGCGGGCTCCGATATTGCTCAGAGCCGTCACCCGGTTCACAATGGCGCACCGCATGACCGATGCCTCGACTCCGCTGATCGCGGAGGAATCAACAAACGAATCGCCTTCGAGCACGCCCAAGATCAAGGTGGTGGTCACCGTGGTCGAAGGTGCGGATTTGGAAGCAGCGCTGGCCACTGTCGATCGGCAAGTGTATGACTCGGTCGAAGAGGTCACGGTCGTAGGTGAATCCACCGGTGATCTGCCGGAAGGGGTGGGGCGTTCACCGACTCTCGAAGACGCCATCGCTTCCACCTCGCACGAGGTGGAGTACCTGTGGATCCTTCACTCCGACGCCCGCCCCCGACCCGATGCGCTGGCCGCCCTGGTGTCGGAGCTGAACCGAAACGAAGCTTCCCTTGGCGGATCGAAACTCCTCGTGGCCGGAACCCGCGATGAGCTGGAATCGGTTGGAAGCGCCACCGATGTCTTCGGTGAGCCATTCTCCGGCCTCGACCAGGGCGAGATCGATCTCCAGCAGTACGACGTGGTGCGTGAGGTCGCATTCGTTTCCTCGGTCTCGATGTTGGTGCGACGAGACCTGGCACAGGGCTTGCAGGGTCTCGACGATCTGCTCGAGCCGGTGGCGGCCGGTCTCGATCTGTCACAACGGGTGAGACTCGCCGGGGGTCGCGTGATCACAGTGCCCTCTTCGGAGGTCTATCACCAGGGCCGTTGTCGTCAGGCAGGGCGGGGGTGGCGGGAGCAGGCCGGCCGTCTGCGAGCCATGCTCAAGGCCTATCGCCTCATCACCCTGGCCTGGGTGGTCCCGTTCCTTCTCTTCGTGGGCCTGGTCGATTCGTTGTTCAATCTGATTCTTCTTCGCTGGAGGCCGGCCGCCCGTCACGGTGCTACTTGGGGGTGGAATGTCATCCATCTCCCCTCGACCATCACCGCTCGTCGCAGGTTCAAGCCGGTTCGAGCCTTCGGTGACGAGGAGCTTTTTCGATTTCAAGCGCGAGGGTCGGTGCGTCTCCGCGATCTGGGGGCTGAGCTCACTGATCGCCTGCTGTTCATGTTCGACGATGACAAGGCTCTTGCCCGCGGGTCCCGCCGCATATGGTCGAGTCCCGGGATCTGGGGCGCCGTGATTGCCGGGGTGTTGGTGATCCTCGTTGCCCGCTCGATCTTCTTCATTGGGGTTCCCAACATCGGTTCCAGTTTCGAATTCGAGCCGCCAACCGTCGCCCTGTCCCGGTTTTTCGGAGGTTGGAATGACTCCGGGCTGGGCTCTCCGGATCCGATTCATCCGTCGAGCGGGCTCACCGGCGTGTTCTCGCTGGTGTGGTTTGGCGCCGAGGGCGCCGCACGTTTTGTGATGACGATCGGGTCGGCGATGCTGGCGTTGTTGGGTATGGGTCGGCTCGCTGGTCGCCTCGGATTGAGGGGTCCCGGTCGTTACCTGTCCGGATTCGTCCTCCTCGCGGGGCCGGGCACGGCAATCCTGATCGGTGCCGGTTCATGGTCCGCCCTGGTCGCTGCCGCACTGCTCCCTTGGTCGGTCCGGTCGGTCTTGGTGCACCCGACTGACCCGGTGAAAGGGAAACTGGCACGGTTCGCCTGGGTCATCGTGTGGTCGCTTCCTCTGGCCGCGATGTCACCGGTCCTGGCGCTGGTCCCGCTCGTCACCTGCCTCCTGGCAAGGGCTCTTGGCGATGTCAGGCCACGGTTCTGGCTGGCGCTGGTGGGCCTGGTTGGTCTGATCGTCGCCGTGCCGTTCCTGCTCGGCGACCCGGGGTGGGTTGTGGAGTTCGACCGTCGCCTGGGTTTGGAGGCAGCTGAGCTCTGGCCAGTCCTCTTGACAATCGCCATCCTCCCGTTGTTGTTCGGGGAGTACGGGATAGGGCGTCTCACTCTTCTTGGTGGAATCCTCAGTCTGTCCAGCCTCACGCTGGTGCTGGTGCCCTTGGGAGGTCCCGGCGTCGAAGAGGCTCTGCTGATCACCGCCTCGTTCGGGGCTGCGATCGTGGTGGCCGCCGCCCTCGACCGATGGTCGCTGGAGCCTCGTCGCGCTCTGGTGACTGTGGCCGCAGGGGCAATATTGCTGCTCTCCGTGGGCTCGATGGCAGATGGCCGGCTCGGTCTGTCCGGCGGGGATCTGAATGACCAATTCAGTTTTGCTGAGACTCTGGCCGAGGACGGAGGCCCGGGCCGAATCCTCCTTCTTTCCGAGGATCGGATGATGATCCCGGGCGAGGCGCGCTCCGGCCCGGGAGTTTGGTACCGGCTCGTGGATGCGTCTGGGATGACAAATGACGAGGTGTGGCTGCCGGGCCCACTTCCCGGGGATGAGAAACTCGGGGCCGCCATCGAGCAGATGGCTTCCGGATCCGACCTGCGACCTGGGGCGGCTCTGGCCGAGTTCTCAATCGATTGGGTCGTGATCAACGGCCCACGGTCGTACCTCGATGATTTGCTCGCTGTTCAACTCGACCTGGTTCCGACGCCGCTCGATCCGGAAGCGCGGGTCTACGAGAATCCTGATTCGGTGCCGATAGCTGCCGGAGCCGAGTCGATCTGGGCCCGGCAGGGTGCTGGTTTCGGCGGTGGTGGGCCTACCACCGACCGAGTCAGGATGTCGGTCAACGCCGACCCACGATGGTCGCCCGAGTCTCTCGCGGTCGATTGGGCTTTCTCCGTTGCAGGAGAGGACGGAGCTGCTGACTATCGGGCTGATCCAACGGGTTTGGTGCTTTCGATTGCTTCCATGGGCCTTCTTGCCATTTCGCTTGGGGTGATCGTTGTCGCAAGGTTCCGTCGTTGAGAGCTCTGCTTCGCTCCCTCTTGGTGGTGGCGCTTGCAGCTGGCGCCCTGGCTTTGCCGAGCGGCGATGGCCCCCAGCCTGCTCCCGCCGCTGCGGTCGCCGCCCCAGCTATGGCGGTGTGCGCAGTCGAGCAGGGAAGCGGTCGGTCAACGAACATCGCGGTGGCTTCGCCGGTGGCCGGCTCGGGGCACTTGACCGCTTTTGCCTCCGGAACGGCTGTCGCCAGTTCCGATTTCGAGACCGGAGAATCCGGGGCTTCTTTGATTTCTGTGGCCGACATCGCCGCGGTGGGGGTCGGAGGAGCCCTCCTCGAGCTCCCAGCCACGGGGTCTGCGGCGGCGTCGGTTGTGGTCGGCGCCAATTCTGTCTCAGTTGACACCTGCCCATCCGCTGCGGGAGGCGACTTGATCCTCGGGGGAGGATCGACTTTGAGCGACCAACGCTTCGAGGTTCAGCTGATGAACCCTTACGCCGGCGAGGCGATCTTGGATCTCGTGGTCCAATCCGACACCGGGTTGGAGTCGAATGACGCGCTGGATTCGTTGATCGTCCCGGCGCGGGCCACCGTGATCGTCGACCTGGCAGAGATCCTTCCTGGCCGGGAATGGATGACTGTCGCCATCGAGGTGGATACCGGGGGAGTCTTGGTCGTGGGTCGTCTCGGTATCGGCACCGACAGCGCGGTTTGGAACGGGGTGGCCCCAGCCCAGGAATGGTTCATTCCGGTTCCCCACGGCTTGGAGTCGAGGCAGGTCGTGATCGCTGCACGTGATTCAGACGTCGAGTATCAGGTCGATTTCTATGGCCCCGATGGGGTGATCGAAGCGTTCGAGTCCGGCCAGGTGGCGGCCCGGGGCCAAGCGATTGTCGATGTCAGCGCGGTGACCCCGATCGTCTCGGCAGTTCGGGTGGTGACTACGGCTCCGGTCGGAGCGTTTCTACGGATCACCAATAACACTGCCATTGCGATGACCTCCGGTTCTCCGAGTGCGACCTCGGGTTTGCTCCTACCCGGGGCGGGCTCAGCCGCGGGGGGTTGGATCGCCTTGCTCAATCCCGGGCTCGAGGACGTGAGCGTCGAGGTGACTGTCTTGCGATCCGTTGCGGAAGTGGTGCCGGTTGCGGTTCCCGCAGGTGAGGTGGTCGAGGTCGCGGTGTCTACGGAACCCGCCTTGGGTTATGCGATCAAGGGCAACGGACCACTGGTTGCCACTTGGTCTGCGGTTATCGGCGGATCCCTTGGAGTAGGCATAGCTTCCCCTGTCCCAGATGAATGAATTCGAGACTCGCTTGGCATGGGTGCTGGGAGCTGTGGTCCTCGCGGTTGGTGCGGTTCTCATCTTGCGCAAGTTGGCAGGCCGACGGAGCCCGGTGCGGATTCGACAGACAACCCTCGACGCCGGGGTTTACCTCTTCACCTCGGCGACTTGTGCGGACTGTGAGACGGCCCGACAAATGCTGGTGGGGGCGCTTGGGTCCTCTGGCTTTGTCGAATTGAGTTGGGAATCTGCCCAAGGGGCATTCAGGGACCTCGGGATCAACGCGGTCCCGGCGACTCTGATCGTCGGTGAGGCTGGTGGCGCCCTCCTTTATCCGGGTCGGCCGGATCAGGCCCTCGAAGGCTTGGGTCCTTGAATGGGGGTGGGCCGACTTCTACCGTGCTGTACATGGTTCTCAGCTGTGTTCGGTGTGGCTCGCCTTCGGCAGCCCTGATGACGTTCTCGTACGATGCCGCCGCGGTTTGGCTCGACGACCTCGTCGCCGATGCCGAGCCCTTCGGGTACGCCCTGTGTGCTGATCACGCAGATCGGATGATCCCGCCTCAAGGGTGGACTCTCACCGACCGGCGAACCGTGACGAGGCTCTTCGCCCCGTTGTCGGTTGCCTGATGGTTCTCGACCGTGATCTGCTCGACGCGGTCAAGGAAATGGACGAGCACGATCTGAGACGTCTCCTCATTCTCACCAGGGCCCAGTTGCAGGGGTCGGGCGCGCTCAAGTCCCAGGATCACCCCCAGGTGCGGCTTCGCAAGCAGGCAGTTCGTTGCGGCAAGATCGGCTGCACCACTTGTCCCCATGGTCCATATTGGTACGCCTATTGGACTGAGGACGGCAAACGGCGGAGCAGATACGTCGGTCGTCTGTTGGAGGAGAGTTCGTTGTCCTAAGTCTGGGTGGGCCGTAGCATGTGGCCACCCCAAGCGGCAACGAAAAACGACATGGACTGCCCCCAGTGCTCTCAATCTGATGTAATCGAGATCGAACATCTCTTGCCCGACGGCACCGAGGTTCGTTTCTTCGCCTGCCACAACTGCGAAGAGAAGTGGTGGAACCGGGAGGGAGTCGACATCGACGTTGCTCAGGTCTTGGAGATCGTCCGCCAGCATCGGACATGACTTTCGCCAGGAGGGTCGGCCCCGCCCTGCAGTGGCCGACGTTCCTCATCATCGCCGCGATCTCATTGGTGATCCTGATCGTGTTGAACCCGGGCTGGATCTTGTCGGCCACCACTCCCACCGGGGGAGATATGGGTGCCCATGTCTTCGGGCCCGCCTACCTGAGAGATCATTTGCTTCCGGAGGGGAGAATTCTCGGCTGGTCCAACGATTGGTTCGCAGGGTTCCCCGCCTTCTACTTCTACTTCCCGCTGCCTTCGCTGGTGATCGTGCTGCTCGACGTGCTCCTCCCCTATGGAGTGGCATTCAAAGTCGTGACCGTGATCGGGCTGCTCGGCATCCCACCGGCGGCCTACTTCCTGTCGCGCTCGATGCTTCTCGGCAAACACGTCTCGATCGTGGCTGCAGGCTCCGGAGCGGTATTCGCGTTCTTGGAGAGCTATTCGATCTACGGGGGCAATGTCGCCTCCACCCTGGCCGGTGAGTTCGCCTATTCGTGGTCGTTTTCGCTTTCATTGGTCTTTCTCGGGCTCTTGATCCGGGCAGTCAGGGAGGATCGGAAGTACCTGAAATGGGCCGCGCTGGCGCTTGCGGCGACCCTTCTCTCCCACGTGCTCACCTCGATCGTGGTGGTGTTTGCCTCGCTGTTCGTCCTTCCGTGGCGACGTGGGTTCTGGCGCACCTTGGGGATCGGGATCTGGGGTTTCGGCATCGCCGCCTTCTGGGCCTTGCCGCTGGTGGCTCGAATCGGTCTCACATCCGACATGGCGTGGTCGCCGCTGACGCGGTGGGAGGAGGTCTTCCCGGTCGAGTTGTGGCTCCTGATCCCGATCGCGATCCCTGGCGCGATCTGGGCGAGCCGACATACCTCGCGTGCCGGGCCCCTGATGGCGGCCACCTTGCTGCCCCTCATCTACTTTCCGCTGCCCACTGCACTACCCGACGTGTTTCCGGGGTTGTTCGGCGGCGAGCGCTGGAAGTTGTGGAACGGGAGACTCCTCCCGTATTGGTACTTTGGCGTCGCTTTCTTTGCTGCCGTGGGTGTCGGCGCCGCCGTGGTGTGGGCCTCGCGCCGCCTCCCCTCCCGAATCTCGGCTCATTGGGCCCGGCTCCTCCTCGCCATCGCCACCGTGGTCGCCGCTTCACTGGTGGCCGATTCTGCCGATTTTCCGACCTGGGCTTGGATTCCGGTGGCGATGGCCGGGGCAGGTTTGGTGGTTCTCTCCTTCTTCTGGTCGTCCGACCTCAGCACCCGCCATTTCCTCACGGCATCGGCAACAGCCGTGATCGTCATGGGCGCCCTCGCCGGGGTCACCTTCATCGACGGCTGGTCCAAATGGAACTATGAGGGCTACGAGTCGAAACAGCCCTGGCCGGAGTACGAGGCCTTGATGGCGCGTATCGACGAGCTGCCCGATGGGCGGGTGCATTGGGAGGCCAACAACGAGGCACTCAATCGGTATGGGACCCCGATGTCGCCGATGTTGATCCCGTATTGGACCGAGGGCTCGCATAAGTCGATGGAAGGTCTCTTTTTCGAATCGTCGTTGACTACCCCGTTCCACTTCATCAACTCGTCGGAGATGTCCGAGAAGCCATCCAACCCCATTCCGGGGCTCACCTACCACACAGGTGAGATGGAGCGAGGAATCAAGCACCTCGAGCTATACGGGGTCTCCTACTACGTGGCGGTGACTCCCGAGGCAACTGCGAAAGCGGACGCGATACCCGAGCTGACCAAGCTGGCGACGACCACGCCATTTACGATCTATGCGCTGCCAGAGACCGATCTGGTGGAGCCAGCAAGCTTTCAGCCGTCGGTCTATGACGTCGAGGACCGAGGCCTGTTGGCTCTGTTGACGGGGCACGCGACTGTCACCGATCAGGATGGAGTGACACTTCCCAGCTTCTACGACATGTCATTGGAGTGGTACGACGACGTGGACAATCTCGGCAGGTGGGTCGTTGCCGACGGCCCCGAAGAGTGGCCCCGTATCGATTCGTTGGACGAGCGTCCAACCGAGTCGATACAGGTTCCCGCGGGAGCAGTCTCGAACGTGGTCGTCGAGGATCATCGAATCAGCTTCCACACCACGGCCGTGGGGGTTCCTCATCTGGTCAAGGTCTCCTACTTCCCCAACTGGATAGCGGAAGGGGCCGATGGGCCCTGGCGGGCTGCACCGTCGTTGATGGTCCTGGTTCCAACCAGCGAGGAGGTGACCCTCGAGTTCCAGAACACGTGGGCGGAAACGGGGGGCCTGGTCTTGTCCGTGGTGGGGATCGCCGTGCTCCTTGGCTTCGGCGTAGCCGGGATCATGCGGAAGAGGTCTGAGGCGAGCCCTGATTCCGCAGGGTCCGTCTGATCCGCAGCAGGCCGAGGACAGTTCGGGGAACTCGCTTCACCAATGAGGACCGAGCCTCTCGTATCTCCTCCACCACCACGGGGACTTCGACAATCCGATAGCCGTTTCGCTCGGCGCGGATCACCAACTCGGTGTCGTACAAGTCCTGGCGGCTGACGACCAGCCCTGCCAACTCATCGACCAGGTCGCGTTTGAAGGCCTTCATTCCATGGGTATCCGACACTCTCGAGCCCAGGATCGTGCGCAGCATGACATTGAAGACCCAGGTTGCCAGGCGACGGATGAACGGCCGTCGATCCTCCGAGTTCGGGTTTCTCTTCGAGCCGATCACCAGGTCGGCTTCCGACGTCGACATCACTTGTCTCAAGAACTGGGCGGAGAAGTAGTCAATGTCGAAATTGACCACCCAGTCGCCTTCCGCTTCGAGGAAACCGTGTCGCATAGCGGCCCCGTAGTCGGGGCTGGTCAGCGACGAGACGGTGACGGGTGCATCTCCGGCCACCGCCCGTGCCACGTCCGCCGACCCATCGTTCGAACCGTTCTCGACTAAGTGGATCCGGTAGGGGAGGCCCAGGCTCTCCATTTCGGAGATGAGCAGCGGTAGTGCCTGAGGGATAAAGGCTGCTTCGTTGTAGACAGGCACGACTATCGAGAGGGTTGGGCTCATCGGAGTGGGCGAGTGTAGGAATCGGTGACCGTTAGACCCACCCCTACACTCCGGGTGCCCCTATGGATCCCCACAACGTTTTCAAGGCTTATGACATTCGCGGCCGCACAGACAACGGCGAGTTGACACCGGAGTTGCTGCAGAAGGTCGGCGGCGCATTCGTCGCGGTGGTTGAAGCCAAACAGGTGGCCGTCGGAAGGGACTGCCGGCTCTCGTCTCCTGCACTCTTCGACGCGCTGGTGGCAGGGATCACCGGTGCAGGAGCGGATGTGATCGATCTCGGCGAAGTTCCGACCGATCTCGTCTACTACTACACCGGGGCCAACCCAATGTCGGGAGCGATGATCACGGCTTCGCACAACCCTGCGGAGTACAACGGCTTGAAGCTGTGCCGAGCTATGGCGGCGCCCGTGGGGGCGGACACCGGCCTCAACGAAATAAGGGATCTCGTTCTCTCCGGATCAGAGATTCCTGCTGAGGCGACCGGGAACGTCACCACGGTCGAAGCGGTCGAGGCCTACGTCGACCACCTCCTTTCGATCGTGGAGCCCTCCTCCATCGGGAAAATGCGAGTTGCCGTCGACGGGGGAAATGGGATGGCCGGTGTCACCGTTTCCCGGGTGTTCGCCAAGCTCGACTGTGTCCTGGACGGTCTTTACCTGGAGCCGGACGGCACGTTCCCCAACCACCCTGCCGACCCGATCCAGCCCGAGAATCTGGCCGATCTGGTCGAGATGGTCGCTGATGGTGGTCACGACCTGGGGGTGGCTTTCGACGGTGACGCTGACCGGGCGTTCTTCATCGATGATCAGGCGCAAGCGGTCAGCGGGAGCACCGTCACGGCATTGATCGCCCGGTGGATGTTGAAACGCCATCCCGGAGCTTCGATCATCCACAACCTGATCACCTCGCGCGCAGTCCCCGAGATCATTTCCGAAGCCGGGGGCCGGGCCATCAGGACCAGAGTGGGGCACAGCTACATCAAACAGGTCATGGCAGAGTCAGAGGCGGTTTTCGGCGGGGAGCACAGTGGTCATTACTACTTCCGTGAGAATTTCAACGCCGATTCGGGGATGTTGGCGATGCTGATCCTGATGCGGGTGATCTCCGAGGACGGGCGGCCACTCTCCGGGTTGCGCCAAGACGTCGAACGCTATGCCGCCTCGGGCGAGATCAACCTCGAAGTCCGTGACCCCCTGGCGTCGATCGAGGTTGCGGCCGCGGAATATAGAACCGCCGAGCAAGCCAGGCTCGATGGGCTGAGCGTCGATTTGGGCTGGGCCTGGTTCAATCTGAGGGCTTCCAACACCGAGCCGTTGCTCAGGCTGAATGTCGAGGCACCCGACCCCGGTTCGGTGGACAAGCTGGTAGCTGAGATTTCCAAACTTCTCGAGGAGTGACATGAGCTTGATAGACCCCGACCTTGCCCAGATCCTGGTCTGTCCGGTCGACCATGCCGACCTCGACCAGGACGAGGCCGCGGAGCGCCTGGTGTGCACTGAATGCGGGCGTCGGTATCCGGTGCGCGACGGTATCCCGGTCATGCTCATCGAAGAGGCCGAGGGAGGTCCCGGATGAGTGACATGCTGACTCAGATTCGCACCCTTGGGAACCAGCTGAGGTGGGCCGCCGATGTCGAACTCCCCCCGGTCCCGACGGCTTCGGACGTCTTGATTGCAGGCATGGGCGGTTCGGGCATCGCGGGCGACTTCGTCACCGCCCTCGCCTCCATGGGGAGCGGGCGGGTCGCGGTGCAGAAGGGCTACGGCCCGTTGCCCGGTTGGGCCCTCGATCGCAAGCCCCTGCTGATCGCCATCTCGTTCTCTGGCAACACCGAAGAGACCCTCGACGTCGTCGCGGCCGCGGCCGCTACCGAGATCCCGATCCTCACTCTCACCACAGGGGGGGAGCTGGGCCGGATCACCGCTGAGAAGGAATGGCCGACCATCTCCGTTCCGGGCGGTATCCAGCCCCGGGCCGCAGTCGGCTACCTCTTTGGAGCGGTGGCGCGTGTAGTCGCTGCCGCCGGGCTCATACCGGATCAGCACCCGGCCCTGATCGAGGCTGCGGAGGCCGCGGATGACGCGACGAGCGAGGGAAGCCCAAGTTGGCTGCAGGCCGCTGACATCGCCCACGGGCTGGCCGGGAGGATCCCGATCGTCTATGGCGGCGGGCCGGTCAGTGGTGCCGTCGCCCAACGCTGGAAGACACAGATCAATGAGAACGCGAAGACACCCTCGTGGTGGTCGGTCCTTCCCGAACTCGATCACAACGAGCTCGTGGGCTGGGAGGCGATGCCTTCGCTCACCAGGCAGTATCTCGGCGTCGTTGCCTTGACCGATGCCACCGATCATCCACGGGTGCTCGCTCGGCTCGCCCATTCCCGAGCGCTCACCGAGAACGCGGTTCCCTGGGTTGCCGAAGTGGTCGCGGAAGGGGACACTCCTCTGGCCCGGCTGATGTCACTCGTGGTGATGGGTGACCTGGTGTCTTTCATGCTTGCCGAGACTGCAGGCGTGGATCCGGTGCCGGTGGACACAATCGAAAAACTCAAGAAACTTCTGACTGAGGTATGAAATGAACTACGACATCGCCAATCCCGACTTGGCCGAGCATGGGGCAAGACGGATCGCTTGGGCCGGTCGGCGTATGCCGGTGCTAGCCACGATCCGAGAGCGGTTTGCAAAGGAGACACCACTCCAAGGCCACGTCGTGGCTGCCTGTCTTCATGTGACGGCCGAAACCGCCAATCTCATGTTGGCGCTTCGGGATGGGGGAGCCGAGCCGATTTTGTGCGCCTCGAACCCCTTGTCGACCCAGGACGACGTGGCTGCCGCCCTCGTGGCCGAGGGCATCGCGGTATTTGCAATACGTGGCGAGGATTCCGACACCTACTACAAGCACATCAACGCTGTTCTCGACCACGCCCCTGCCGTGACAATGGACGACGGGGCGGACCTGGCCACTGTGCTCCACACCGACCGCAGGGACATCCAGGTGATCGGGTCTACCGAGGAGACGACAACCGGAGTGATTCGACTCCGAGCTATGGCCGCCGACGGCACGCTCCGGGTTCCGGTGGTAGCGGTCAACGACTCTGCGACCAAGCACCTCTTCGACAACCACTACGGGACGGGTCAATCCGCTCTCGACGGCATCCTGCGGGCCACCAATGTCTTGCTGGCAGGTTCCACGATCGTCGTCGTCGGCTATGGCGATTGTGGTCGTGGCGTCGCCGACAGGGCTGATGGGATGGGCGCCAAGGTGATAGTGGTCGAAGTCGATCCGGTGCGCGCCCTGACCGCATCGATGGACGGCTATCGGGTGATGACCTCCAACGACGCCGCCAGGGAGGGCGACATTTTCATCACCGTCACTGGCAACAAGCACGTCCTCCGCCGTCATCACTTCGAGTTGATGAAGGACGGGGCGATCCTCGCCAACGCGGGGCACTTCGACATCGAGATCGAACTCGACGCCCTGGCCCAGATGGCGGTGGCTCGGCGCGAGATCCGCACCAATCTCGAAGAGTTCGAGATGGCCGATGGCCGTCGGCTGCTGGTGGCCGCGGAGGGACGCCTGGTCAACCTGGGAGCCGCCGAGGGGCATCCGGCCGACGTCATGGATATGAGCTTCGCCAACCAGGCCCTGGCAGCCGAGTTCCTGATCCTGAATCAGGACACTCTCGAGCCGATCATCCACACCCTGCCCCCTGAGATCGACCGGGAAGTGGCTCGCATCAAGCTCGAGCATCTCGGGGGTGGTCTCGAGGTATTGACCGACGAGCAGGTGTCGTATCTGACCGGGTGGCGCGAAGGAACGTAAGAGCGCAATACGCAATACGCAAACGCAGATCTGGAAAGCATGTGGCCCAACCCTTAGGTTGGGCCACATGCTTTGCCAGGCTTGTTTCGGTTTCACCCGGGGTCTGCTTTGTGGGCCATGCCGGCTTCTGATGCGCTCGGCTCCGGACCGGATACTGAGTGGAGGGGTGCGTTTGGTGGCAGCGTTCGAGCATTCCGGGCCGGCGCGCGCCTTGGTGCATCAGTTGAAGTACCGCGGACTGACTGGCTATGCCGACCTGGTGGCGTTGGTCCTCTCCCCGTCACTCCCCACATTGCCGATCGTTCCCATCCCCCGGGTATGGACGAGGCAACTGCAATACGGCCTCGATCCTGCGGTCGTGCTGGCCGAACGTTTTGCAGAGCTGAAACGGGTTCCGGTTATCAAATCGCTGGTTGCGCCGATATATACCCGAAGACGTGCAGGAGGCGACCACTCGAGACCAGTTGCGCCATTCCGGATTTCGAGGATGCCAGCGACCGATTTTGTGTTGGTTGACGACGTGGTCACCACCGGGAGAACGCTCGAGGCGGCGATCAGTTTGCTCGGTTCGGAGAGGGTGGCTTTGGCGGTGTCCGCGAACGCGGCACCCCCGGTGTCTAGTCTCTTGGCGCCGAGACGCGAGCCCATTTGAAACATTGCCAATAGCCAGGATCGGTACCACCAAGAATGTCATCTGTAGTCATAGTCGACGACGCTGAGCTCTTCCGCGAGGCCTTGAGGGCTGCCTTTGCCCAGGAGGGCTTCGATGTCAAGGCAGTCGCTGCCGATGCCATGAAGGGCATCGACATCACCAGGGAGCATCAGCCTGACCTGGTCATGCTCGATCTCTTGATGCCCGGCATGTCCGGGCTGGAAGTTGTTGCAACGATCATCAAGGCGAGCCCGCGCACCAAGGTGGTCCTTCTCACCTCGAGTGAGTCGGCGGAGGACTTGTTGGCCGCGGTCAAGGCCGGAGCGTCGGGCTACTTGACCAAGGACACCCCGCTGCCACGCCTGGTTGCGGCCATGCACGACGTGATCGAGGGCGGGGCAGCGGTATCGCCGGCAATGGGAGGAAAGCTGTTCACAGCGCTTCGGGACCTGCTCCGGCACAGCGGGACCATGAGCGCACGAGTGCCCGAGCTCACCGGCAGGGAGCTCGAGATCCTGGGACTGGTGGGGAACGGCAAGACCTCGAGGGAGATCGCCGAGCAGCTCTTCATCTCCGAGAACACGGTCCGCAACCACGTGCGCAACGTCCTCGACAAGCTCGGTCTTCGCTCAAGATTCGAGGCGGTCAACTGGGCCCAGCGCGAGGGACTGATCGAGGTTCGTTGACGCCGATCCGCGAAGTGGGTCAACTCACACCCACTTGTAATATAGGTACCTAATGCCAATCCTCTCCAAGGTTCTTCGTGCCGGGGAAGGCAAGACACTCAGGGAGTTCCAGGGCATCACCACAGCCGTGAACCAACTGGAGCCCGTCTTCGAAGCCCTCTCCGACGAAGAGCTGAAATCCAAGACAAGCGAATTCAAAGAACGCCTTGAAGCCGGGGCAACGCTCGAGGACATTCAGCCCGAGGCGTTCGCCGTCGTTCGCGAGGCGGCCAAGCGGGTCCTCGGCCAGCGCCACTACGACGTGCAGGTGGTCGGGGCCGCAGCCCTTCACAAAGGGATGGTTGCCGAGATGAAGACCGGGGAGGGCAAGACCCTGGTCTCCACGATGCCCGCCTATCTCAACGCGTTGTCCGGCAAGGGCGTCCACATGGTCACCGTGAACGACTATCTCGCGTCACGCGACGCCGACTGGATGGGGGCGGTTCATCGCTTTCTCGGCGTCTCGGTCGGTCTGATCCAAACTTCGATGTCGCCTGCCGACCGTCAGCCCGCCTACGCCTCCGATATCACCTACGGAACCAACAACGAACTCGGCTTCGACTACCTGCGCGACAACATGGCGATGAGGGCGGTCGACCGGGTGCAGCGCGGCCATCCGTATGCCATCGTGGATGAGGTCGACTCGATCCTGATCGACGAGGCCCGGACCCCACTCATCATCTCGGGTCGAGTGTCGGACAGTGCGAGGTGGTATCGGGATTTCGCCAAGTTGGCCAATCGACTCCAAAAGGATCGGGACTATCAGGTCGACGAGCGCAAGCGCCAGGTCCTGACCACCGAAGAGGGTGTGACCCTGGTCGAACAGATGCTGGGCGTCGAGAACCTCTTCGATCATGCCGCCGTCGACTTCGTCCATCACCTCGAAGCCGCCCTGAAGGCCAAGGAGCTCTATCTCGTCGATGTCGACTATCTGATCGACCACGGCGAGGTCAAGATCGTCGACGAGTTCACCGGCCGGGTTCTCGAGGGTCGTCGATACTCCGAAGGCCTCCATCAAGCGATCGAGGCCAAGGAAGGGGTAGCGGTCAAAGAGGAGAATCAGACCCTCGCCACAATCACCCTCCAGAACTACTTCCGACTCTACGAGAAGCTGGCAGGCATGACCGGGACCGCAGAGACCGAGGCGGCCGAGCTGGCGCAGATCTACGGGCTCGAGGTCCTAGCCATCCCCACCAACGCACCGGTGGATCGCGCCGATCAGGGAGATCTCGTCTACAAGGGCGAAGACGGGAAGTTCGAGTCGGTGGTCGCCGATGTTGCCGAGCGGACCGAACTCGGCCAACCCGTCCT
>JALYNX010000308.1 GCA_030772935.1 Actinomycetota bacterium
GTGCCTGCGATCCGAGCAGCTGTTGTCAACCACCCACGAGTCATCGCCATCAGTCCCTTGTTCGGTGGCAAGGCACTCAAAGGCCCAGCCGACCGGGTGATGAGCACTCTTGGACTTCCCCCAGGCAACGCGGGAGTGGCAAAGGCCTACGAAGACGTGGTGGACATCCTTGTGATCGACAAGGGGGATGCAGCGGATGCCGCCGCGATCGCCGGGATGGTTGTTGTCGAGGACACGCTCATCAAGGACGCCTCGGCGTCGGCCCGATTGGGGCGGGCCATACTCGGGTTGTGAACCTCGAGATCATGCCTGTGACTGGGATTGGGGTCGTCTCCCCCGGTGACGATGTGGCAGCTCTCCTGGCCGTCGCCATCGGCCCGCTGTCGCCGGCACCGGGTGACCTCGTCGTCATCACTCACAAGATCATCTCCAAGGCGGAGGGGGCAGTGGTTCAGATCGAGGGTGATGAGGCGGAGTTCCGTCGGAACCTGATCGAGTCGGAGGCGGTGTCGATCGTTCGCCGTCGCGGTGATCTGATCATCGCCGAGACGAGACACGGCTTCATCTGCGCCAATGCCGGAATCGACCGATCCAACACCGCCCCGGGCACGATGATCCTCCTTCCTGACGACCCCGACCGATCGGCCCACCGCATCCGAACCAGACTCCAGCGCCATTTCTCGGTCGACATCCCGGTCATCATCTCGGATACGTTTGGCCGGCCCTGGCGCAAGGGGCTGACCGACATCGCCATCGGGATGTCAGGGCTAGAAGCGATCCTCGACCTCAAAGGAACGACTGATTGGGCGGGTCACGAGCTCGAAGTCACCGAGGTCGCCGTTGCCGACGAGTTGGCAGCCGCCGCTGATCTCGTGATGGGAAAGGCGGCGGGGATCCCTGCCGCCCTGATCCGTGGCTATACCGGCCCTCGCGGAGACGGCCGGGGGAGGGATTTGGTCAGACCAGCGGATGAAGACCTGTTCCGTTAGACGAGGTCTCAAGTCCTAGGTCTCAAGTCTCAGGACAAACAACTGGCTTGGGACTTGCGACCTGAGACCTGCGACTCCTATACCCCGGGACGGCCCAAACCCCAATAGTCCAAACCCACGGCCCGCACTGCTTTTGGGTTGAGCAGGTTGCGGGCGTCCACCACCCGGTGCCCGCGCATCACACGCGCCACTTCGGCCAAATCGACCGTGGTGAACTCGGGCCACTCGGTCGCGACCAGGAGCACGTCGGCGTCGGCGGCCGCCGACAATGGGTCTGCGGCCATCGTGACCAAGTCAGTCGAAGCTTCGGGGTCGTAGGCGACGACTTCGGCCCCATCAGCCTGAAGAAGTGCGGCGATGCGCAACGCCGGGGACTCCCTCAGGTCGTCAGTTCCGGCCTTGAAGGCCACCCCCCACATAGCGATCCTGCGCCCATGGAGGCCGCCCCCGGCCGCCTGCCGAACCTTCTCTGCCACCCGTCGCCGTTGCTCCTCGTCGGCCTCGATGACCGCCCGCAGCAATTCGAAGTCATAGCCGGCGTCGGAGGCGACCGCGATGAGGGCGGACGTGTCCTTCGGAAAGCAAGAGCCGCCATAACCGGGCCCAGGCTGCAGGAAATGAGGGCCGATGCGATGGTCGAGCCCAATTCCCTCGACCACGTCGAGAATGTCGGCACCCACCGCCTCACAGACGTTGGCCAGGGTATTGACAAAAGTGAGACGAGTCGCCAGATAGGCGTTGTTGGCGTACTTGATCATCTCGGCCGAGGTTGGATCGGTTCGCACAACTCTGGTGTCGACACTGGCGTAGAGATCGGCCACTGTGTCGGCGTCCACGTCTTCCCAGGCTCCGATGACGATTCGATCCGGCTCGAGAAAGTCCTTGACGGCCCGTCCCTCACGCAGGAATTCGGGGTGGGAAACGACGCGAGCCTGACTTCCGAGGTCGGCGAGCCGCTTCCGGAGGCCGGAAACGGTACCGGGGGGCACTGTCGACTTGACCACGAAGATGACCTCTGGGTCTACCTCGTTCGCCAGTTCGTCGACAACAGCGTTGATGTAACTCAGGTCGGCGCGCCCATCTTCCGCTTCGGGCGTCGGGAGACAGAGGAACACGAGCTCGCTCCCGGCCGCGGCCTCGACGTTCGAGGTGTGGAAACTGATCAGGCCTTTTTCGATGGAACTCGCCAAGAGCGCCGGCAACCCATCCTCGAAGATCGGGACAATCCCATGTCGAAGCTTGTCCACTCGCTGCAAATCGGTTTCGCCGAACCGAACTCGATGCCCGAGGTGGGCAAGTCCGGCTCCGGTCACCAAACCCACATAGCCGGCGCCGATGATCGTTACATCCATTGAAACCTCAGTCTACGAACATCCACCGTGCCCGCCCACAGCCGAGACCCGTAGCGCGAAGAATCACGGGGCGTCGGCGCCGACGATGACAACGGCGTCATATCCGTTATCGACATCGCCGAACTCGACTACACCAAAACCCAGCTCAGTGACGATGACGCCCCCGTTCGAGCTTCCTGCCGGCACCACGATTGTCGTCATCTCGTAGTCGCGGGTGTCGGCGTTGCCTATCGCCTCGACCATGAAGCCACTCGCTTGGAGAGTTTCCGACATCTTGCCCGCGGCACCGCTGAC
>JALYNX010000309.1 GCA_030772935.1 Actinomycetota bacterium
GCCCACATGTGATCGGTGGCCGATATGGGTTGTCCTCCAAGGAGTTCACCCCCGCCATGGCGGCAGCGGTCCTCGCCGAGCTCGACCAAGACCTTCCCAAGCGCCACTTCACGGTGGGGATCGTCGACGACGTCACCAACCTCAGCCTCGACTACAGCTCCGAGGGCTGGAACGAGCCCGAGGAGACGGTGCGGGCAGTGTTCTTCGGATTGGGCAGCGATGGAACCGTTGGGGCCAACAAGGCCTCGGTCAAGATCATCGGTGACCGCACCGATCTACATGCCCAGGGCTATTTCGTCTATGACTCCAAGAAGTCGGGATCGCGGACCGTCTCCCACCTCCGGTTCGGGCCGCGACCCATCGCCTCCACCTACTTGATCGGCCCCGACCAGGCGAATTTCGTAGCCTGTCACCAATTCCACCTGCTCGAAGACGTCGACGTCCTGGAACTGGCGGCACCCAGGGCCACCTTCCTCCTCAACAGCCCCTACGACCCGGCCGAGGTCTGGAGTCACCTTCCAGTCTGGATCCAGCGGGGCATCATCGACAAGGAACTTGATTTCTGGGTCGTGGACGCCACCCGCATCGCCACCGACGCAGGACTGGGCAAGCGGGTCAACACGGTCCTCCAGATGTGCTTCTTCGCCTTGTCCGAGGTCATGCCCCGGGACGAGTCGCTGATGGCCATCACCGACGAGGTGCAACGGGCATACGGCAAGCGAGGCGAGGTCGTGGTGCGCCGCAATCTCGATGCGATCAACGCGACACTCGCGGGCCTGCATCGGGTGGCCGTTCCCTCGACGGCGATCACAGCGACGACCGGCCCCGGCGACCTCCTCAGCTCCCGGCTGGCCACAGCGCCTGACTTCGTGCAACGGGTGACCCAGCTGATGATGGCAGGGAAGGGAGATCTGCTCCCGGTATCTGCGATGCCGGTCGACGGCACTTTCCCCACCGGAACCGCGCTCTGGGAGAAGCGCTCGATCGGCACCGAGATCCCCCTCTGGGACCCAACGATCTGCATCGACTGTGCCCGATGTGCCCTCGTCTGCCCCCATGCCGCGATCCGAATCAAGGTATTCGATCCTGCTGCGCTGGATGGGGCCCCGGCTGGATTCGTCTCCAAGGAAGCGAGCGGGACCGAGTGGGAGGGCAAGCTCCTGACGGTGCAGGTCGCGCCCGACGACTGCACCGGATGCGGGGTGTGCGTCGACGTCTGCCCGGCGCGGTCGAAGGAGGAGATCCGGCACAAGGCGATCGATATGGTCGCCAAGGACGAGCACCTCGCCCGAGAGCGAGCCAACTTCGACTTCTATCTCACCATCCCGGATCCGCCCCGTCATGAGGTGAAACTCGACTCGGTGAAGGGGTCACAGATGATGGAGCCGCTGTTCGAGTTCTCTGGCGCGTGCGCCGGCTGTGGTGAGACCCCCTACCTCAAACTGCTCTCCCAACAGTTAGGTGACCGGGTGGTCATCGCCAATGCCACTGGCTGCTCGTCGATCTATGGAGGCAACCTCCCGACCACCCCTTGGACGATCGACGCGACCGGAAGGGGCCCGGCATGGGCCAACTCATTGTTCGAAGACAACGCCGAGTTCGGGTTGGGAATGCGTCTCGGCCTCGAAGCCATGGAAGCCGACGCCCATCTCTTGTTGACCGCACTGCTTCCCGAACTCGGGGAGCTCGGGGTCGACATGCTCGAAGCGGACCAGTCTGACGAGCTCGGAATCGCCAACCAACGTCAGCGAGTCGAGGAGCTGCGCCAGAAGCTCGCCGGAATGGAAGGCCTCCTCGCCCGGCGACTCGAAGGAGTCGCCGATGCCCTGGTCCGCACCTCGGTGTGGATCGTGGGTGGGGACGGATGGGCGTACGACATTGGCTTCGGGGGGCTCGACCACGTGTTGGCGTCGGGTCGCGACGTCAACATCTTGGTCCTCGACACCGAGGTCTATTCCAATACCGGCGGCCAAGCCTCCAAGGCAACGCCCCGGGCGGCCGTGGCCAAGTTCG
Source organism: Actinomycetota bacterium (assembly GCA_030772935.1). Classification (GTDB taxonomy): domain Bacteria; phylum Actinomycetota; class Acidimicrobiia; order Spongiisociales; family ZC4RG35; genus JALYNX01. Next base: position 2,014 of record JALYNX010000309.1, read on the forward strand.
CATCTGGCGGCAAGAGCACTGCCAAGAAAGACCTCGGCCAGATCGCGATGTCCTACGGGAATGTCTATGTGGCTCAGGTGGCAATGGGGGCCAACATGACCCAGACCGTCAAGGCTTTCGCCGAGGCCGAAGCTCATCGGGGGGTGTCACTCATCCTCGCCTACAGCCCGTGCATCGCACACGGCATCGAGATGTCGACCCAGATGACCCATCAGAAGGAGGCGGCCACCTCCGGTTATTGGCCGCTGTACCGCTACGACCCGGCGTACGAGGCCGCGGGTCAGCCCGGTTTGCGGCTCGACAGCCGCAAGCCGACCATCCGCTTCAAAGACTTCGCCGAGAAGGAAGCCCGTTTCGCGATGCTGGCCCTGGTCAACCCGGAGCGGTCCAGCGAGCTCATGAAGAGCGCCCAGAAGGACATCGACGATCGATGGCACCTCTACGAGCAGCTCGTCGAGGTCCATCGCACCGCCGAATACGCCGACCTCGAGGATCGATGACCGTCGACCTGCGCACCGAGTATCTGGGCATGACGCTGGCCCATCCTGTGGTCCCTTCTGCGTCGCCGGTAACCGCTGACATCGACCATCTGCTTCGTCTGGAGGAGGCCGGTGCCTCTGCTGTCGTACTCCCTTCGCTGTTCGAGGAACAGGTCGAGCACGAAGCGATGGCCGTCCACATGGGCTTGGAGTGGGCCAAAGACTCATATGCCGAAGCCGCCGATGGTTACCTCCCCGACCTCGACGACTACAACACCGGGCCCGATCACTACCTCGAGCTGGTCCGCGCCGCCAAGGCCGAGATGAAGATCCCGGTTATCGCAAGTCTCAACGGCACGACGAGTGGCGGGTGGGCCCTCTATGCCAAGATCCTCGCGGACGAGGGCATCGATGCCCTCGAGCTCAACATCTACC
>JALYNX010000310.1 GCA_030772935.1 Actinomycetota bacterium
GTCCCCAGGAGACCACACGCCGAAACAGATATCGGGCGACCTCGTCGGGGCTCAGACGGCGCTGGCCGCGAAGGGTGCACGTGACCCCGTACTCGTTTTCCAGCCCGAAGATTCGTCGATCCACCAGTGCAGGCTAAACCGGCCCAGTCGGTGTGGCGGGAGGAATCTCAGGAGGCGGGGAGTTCGGAGGGATCCAGCCTCCGAAACGTTCTCGGGCCTTTGGAGGTGTCGAGCACCGCTGCCTCCCAGCCTTCACTCTCCCGGCCTTCGGCCCGACGGAACACTTCGGCGCCGACCGCCAACGCCTCCGCGAGGGTCAGCCCCTCTTTCCACAGCTCGTCAAGCGCGGTGGTCAGCTGTTCGGACTTGCCCCCGATGGCGACAAAGTTCCTCTCGTCGAACAGCGTTCCGTCGTAGGTGACGCGAAACAGGCGATGCTCCGACCCGTCTTCGCTCACTTCGGCGATGAGCACTTCGACCTCAAATGGCTTCGGATCGCGGATGAAGATCACACCCAGGGTCTGGGAGAAGGCGGTGGCCAATCCCATGGCCGTGACGTCGTCCCGCGAATAGAGGTACCCCATCAAGTCCGCCTGCCGGATACCTGCCTTGCGCAGGGTCTCAAATTCGTTGTAGCGACCGACACCGGCAAACGCGATCCGGTCGTAGACCTCGCTGATCTTGTGCAGTGCCGTCGACGGGTTCTCGGCCAGGAGGAGCATCCCGTCGGCGTAGTCGAGGCCCAGGATGGACCGACCTCGAGCAATCCCCTTGCGGGCGAACTCGGCCTTGTCCCGAACCAGCTGCTCGGGGGCGACATAGATGGGGAATGTCACAGGATCGACTCCACGGCACTCTCGGCGAGCGGCCCCACCACGTCATCGCCCAACTCGACCACGCCTTCGACGTCGATGCGGACCACATTCGGGAAAATACGGCGGATCAAGTCCGGCCCACCGGTCCCCGTGTCCTCCTGCGCTGCGGCCACCAGGGCCTTCACCGCTAAGTCGGCAGCGGCCTCCGCGGTCAAATCCTCTTGATAGGTGGTGCGCAGGAAGGACTTGGCGAGCCTGGCTCCCGAGCCGGTGCTTCCGAAATCGGTCTCCTCATATCGGCCACCAACCACGTCATAGCTGTAGAGCCGCCCCTTTTGCTCTCGTTCGTCGTAACCGGCGAACAACGGGACCACCACCAGACCCTGGATGGCGAGTGGAAGTTGCCCTCTAACGAGACGCGCCAGGAATGACGCCTTCCCTTCGAGGGAGAGCCGCACGCCCTCGATCTTCTCGTAGTGCTCGAGCTCTACCTGAAACAGTTTCACCATCTCGATGGCGAGCCCAGCGGTCCCTGCGATTGCCACCGCAGAAAAGCGGTCGGTTGGATAGACCTTCCGGATCCGGCGGTGCGCGACCAGGTGGCCTTCGGTGGCCCTCCTGTCGCCGGCCATCACCACGCCATTGTCGAAGCGTAGGGCAAGCACAGTTGTCCCTTCCGGAGCGGACGGAGCGTTGACACCCGGTTGCGTGGTCCAGGTAGGACGCGCCCCAAGAGACTCGAGAAGGTCGGTGAAACTTGCTCCCGGCACTGGCACATCCATAGGAAGCGGCCCCGACTGACGATCCGTCACTCGCCGCCCTTCTGGACATAGTTCTTGACGAACTCCTCAGCATTCTCTTCGAGGACTTCGTCGATCTCGTCGAGCAGGTCGTCGAGTGCCTCCAAGTCGGCCTCGCTCTCAACCTTGCCTGCTGTCTGTTCTTGCTCTTCGCCTTCGTCCCGACCCCGGCCTTTGGACTGTGATTGTTCCCGATCAGACATCTCTCGAATCATCCTCCTAGGCGGCGTAGAAGATCGGCCGCATCTTCCGCTTCGTCGAGGATTGCGCCGACCAATTCAGCGTCTCCTCGCAAGGGTTCCATCATAGGAACCCGCTTGAGATGGGATTCACCGACGTCGAATACGAGAGAGTCCCAGTTGGCTGCGACCAGGGCGTCGGAGAATTCACTAACGCAACGTCCCCTGAAGTACGCACGGGTGCGTGTCGGCGGGTTCACCCTGGCGTCGTCGATCTGAGCGTCGTCGAACATCCTGCGCATCGCACCACGCGCCGCGAGACGGTTGTAGAGGCCACGCTCGGGATCGACGTCGTGGTATTGGAGATCGAAAGCCCGCAACTTGGCGTTGGACCATTCGAGCTTGTCGCGTTCGACGTAACCCTCCAGCAAGCGCTTCTTGGCGACCCAGTCGAGGGTGTCGGCTAGACCCATCATGTCGTCATTTAGAGCGTCGAGAACCCGCACCCATTCGGTGATGACCAGGTCCCAAACCGGGTCGTCCAGCTCCTTTTCCACGTATTTGGAGAGCCATTCCAAGTATCTGCCTTGAAGTTCGAGAGCCGTGGCGGAGCCACCCCCGTCGAGTTCCACGGGTTTTCCCAGGCTGGTGTCGTGGCTGACTTTCCAGCACGATTCGACCGGGTCGAAGAGGTCCAGGGGATCGGGAAGCGCACCGTCCTCGAGGGCGGCGAGCATCAGGGCCGTGGTGCCCATCTTCAAGAAGTTCTGGGTCTCGGAGAGATTGGCGTCCCCGATGATCACGTGGAGACGGCGGTATTTGGATGGATCGCCGTGGGGTTCGTCACGGGTGTTGATGATCGGCCGTTTCAGAGTGGTCTCGAGCCCGACCTCCTCCTCGAAGAAGTCGGCACGCTGGGTGATCTGGAAGTCGACCGGTGGCCGGTCGTTCTCCGAACCGACCTTGCCCGCTCCGGTGAAAATCTGACGGGTCACCAGGAACGTGGTGGCATACCGAATCACCTCGCCGAACGGTGTCTCCCGGGAGAGCAGGTAATTCTCATGGGCACCGTAGGAGTTGCCCTTCCCGTCTGAGTTGTTCTTGTAGAGCGAGACCTTCTTGCCCGATACCTCGCTGGCCGATGCCGCGGCGGCGTGCATGACCCGCTCCCCCGCCTTGTCGTAAAGGGCGGCCTCCAGCGGGTCGAAGGACTCCGGCGAGGAGTACTCGGGGTGGGCGTGATCGACATAGAGCCGTGCCCCATTGGCCAACACCGAGTTGACCACCGCCCCCTCAGGGTCGACGACACCGAACGAGTCATGTCCGAAGCCGCGGGCATCACGGCCTGGCGACTCTTCCTCGTAGGACCACTGGATCTTGACCCGGGTCCCTGGATAGCTGTTGACGACGAGCGAAGAAGCGACTGCGGGGTTGAAGCCGACGTCACCCCTGACCACGATGCCGTACTCGGTCTCGGTCCCGAGCACCTTGTGGATCGCCATCAGAGATATTGACCCGGGGAGACCTTCTCGATCATGCGGCTCTCGTCATCGCCGCCCACCAGAGTGCGGACGTAGATGATGCGCTCGCCTTTCTTCCCCGAGACTCGGGCCCAGTCATCGGGATTGGTGGTGTTTGGCAAATCCTCATGTTCCTTGAACTCCTGCTTGATCGCGGAGATCAAGTCTCCTTCACGGACGCCTGGAGGGCTACCCGCAATTTGACGTTTGATCGCGTCCTTCTTGGCGCGCCGCACGATGTTTTCGATCATGGCCCCTGACGCGAAGTCCTTGAAGAAGAGAATCTCGCGATCACCCGAGGCATATGTGACTTCGAGGAAGCGATTCTCATCCGACTCGCTGTACATCGCGTCGACCGTCGCGGTGATCATCTCCTGGATCAAGGCTGCCCGATCACCATCGGCCTTGGCCAGGGCCTCCTCGTCGAGAGGGGTCTGGTCGCTGAGATAGATGCGGAAGATCTCACGGGCGGCGACGGTGTCGGGTCGGTGGATCTTGATCTTCACGTCGAGACGCCCCGGCCGGAGGATGGCCGGGTCGATCAGGTCCTCGCGGTTCGAGGCGCCGATCACCACCACGTTCTTCAGTGCTTCGACGCCATCGAGCTCGGAGAGAAGCTGGGGCACGATGGTCGACTCCACGTCAGAGCTGATCCCGGTGCCTCGAGTCCGGAACAACGAGTCCATCTCGTCGAAGAACACGATGACCGGCACCCCTTCGTCTGACTTCTCCTTGGCTCGCTGGAAGATGAGCCGGATTTGACGTTCGGTCTCGCCCACCCATTTGTTCAACAGCTCGGGTCCCTTGATGTTGAGGAAGTAGGAGCGAACGTCGGGGTTGCCGGTGCGCTCGGACACCTTCTTGGCCAAGCTGTTGGCAACCGCCTTGGCGATCAGGGTCTTGCCACAGCCCGGTGGCCCGTAGAGAAGGATCCCCTTGGGCGGCTCCAACTGGTACTCGCGGAAAAGGTCGCGGTGCAGGTAGGGCAGCTCGACTGTGTCCCTGATCTGCTCGATCTGGTCAGCCAGGCCGCCGACATCCTCATAGGTGATGTCGGGGACTTCTTCGAGGACCAGTTCCTCGACCTCGGGGCGCTCCATCTTCTCGAGGATCAATCCGGTCTTGGTGTCGATCCGGACGTAGTCGCCGGGCCTGAGCTTCACGTCACTCATCGTCTCTGCCCGATTGAGCACCTTCTCCTCGTCGGCGTGGGCGAGGACCACCACCCGGCCGTCTGTCATCGGCTCCCGGACCCTGAGGACCTCGCCTGCAGGCTCGAAGTGTCGAATGTCGATGATGTTGAACGCTTCGTTGAGGAGAACCTCTTGGCCGACCAGGAGCTTCTTCACCTCGACGTTGGGCTGGGCCGAAACCCGCAGCTTGCGGCTGCCGGTGAGGATGTCGAGGGTCCCGTCGTCATTGACCTGGAGGACGGTTCCGAAGTTGTTGGGAGGAGCGGTGAGCTTTTCCACTTCTTCACGGAGCACCCCCAGTTGCTCCCGCGCCTCTTCGAGGACCGCGGCGAGCTTGTCGTTCTGGGAAGTGGCCCGATCGAGACGGTCGCGGGTGCGGTTGAGCTCGGTTTCGAGGTCCTCCATGCGACCGGGGGTCTCGCGAAGACGACGACGTAGAACGGCGATTTCCTCCTCCAGCGCCGTGATCACACTGCGCAGCTGGTCGGCATCGTCCGGACTACGTGCTTCGTCCACTGGCTTCCTCCTGGCTTGGTCGCCCTACGAGCAGTATACGAATGGCTGTCATTACTTCTTCGGGTTCCGAAAAGCATCCCTGAAGGGCTTCAATGGTCACGAGCCAGGAGCCGTTTCGATCCTTCTCATGAATGTCAGAAACCCGGTGTGCCCGATCATCGAGTGCTCGGGGCGCACCGACCTGCCAGCAACGTTCCAGTCCCGAAACAGAAACTCCTTGACCTCGATCTCGGCGAACCGACCCGTCTCCGTCGCCAACTCCACCAGGGTCTGCACCTGAGGAACCGTGGGCAGAAAGGCACAGAACACCCCGCCTGCGGGCTGGTGCTCGGCAGCAACCTGCATCGTGTGCCAGGGCTCGGGCAGGTCGAGGATCAGTCGGTCCGGGCGGACCCGTTCCACATGGTCGGCAACCTCCCCCACCACCAACTCGAGATTGGCTGGGACCTCACCGAACCATCGCTCCATGGTTTGGCTGGCATGTGCCGCGTGGTCCTCCCGGATCTCAACGCTCACGACTCGCCCCTCAGGCCCGACTGCACGGGTGAGGCCGAGCGTGAGAGCTCCGGACCCGGTACCAGCCTCCAGGACCGTCATGCCCGGTGCCACATCGGCATAGACCAGGATCGGGCCCAGGTCCTTTGGATAGACCACCTGGGCACCACGCTTCATCTTCAAGATGAAGTCGGCGAGCCTGGGGCGAAGTAACAGCAGGAGACCACCGCTCGAGGACTCCACCCAGGACCCGTCTCCCTTCCCGATGAGCTCGGTATGCGGAATCGCCCCCTGGTGGTATTGAAATGTGCGGCCCGGGTCGAGCTTCAAGAGGAAGTGGCGGCCCTTCGAATCGATAAGGAGTGCGGGATCACCTGCCTCGAAACTCATGCGATTAGGGAGATCAGCGAAACGACGAGACCGAGGACCATCGAGATCACCACGACCCAGATGATGATCTGCACGAGTTTCTTGTTTTGCATGGTGGTTGAATGGACTTCAGTCCAGGAGCAACGGTAGACAGATGAAGCGTCTGATTGATTGGATGGTCGGATCCCAGAACTGGGGCGCCGCCGGCCTCAACCGCAGTATGCGGGGTCTGCGCAATGGAGAGCAACGCGACCTCTACCTGGGGCTCGGCCTGCTGGCGCTAGGCCTCATCCGCCGCACTGCCCCCCGCAAACAGCTTCTTTATCGTCGAACTGTCCCGAAAGGGTCTGCGATCGTGGTCCACAACCGGCGCCGCGCTGCGCCCAAGATCGAGGTCATCAAACCCCGTTCGCGGGGGTAGCCGTTCGCTGG
>JALYNX010000311.1 GCA_030772935.1 Actinomycetota bacterium
CTTTGGCCTCGAGCTTTTAGACGCCCCTCCCCCCCCCACTGCTACGACGGCCCGGTTCCGGGACGCAACTCCGTTTTGAGTGCCCCCGGCGACGACAGGAATGGCTACTGCCATGACCGTGCCTTCAGGTCCGGTGGCAATGGAGATTGAACCCTCGATGGCCTCGACCATCAATCGAGCGAGGTAGAGACCCAGGCCGGTACCCGAGCTGCGGCTGTGCTTCTCGAATTTGTCGAAAGCGCGGGGGAGGAATTCTTGGTCTATTCCGGGTCCGTTGTCTCGTACCAAGAAATAGAAGCCCGATCCGGGCTCAACACCCACTGACTGGATCGGGGTGAACGGCAGTGACCCTGCCACATCCACCTCCACCTTGGTGGCGCCATGGGTAAATGCGTTGTCGGCCAATGAAAGAAGCAGCTGGGTCAAGGCCTGGGGGTCGGTATGAACTACTTCGTCCGCCAACAAGTCTCCGCCAATGGTCAAGCTGGCGCTGTCGCCCCCCCGCCTGATTCGCTCCAGGACGTTTCCGACCGTCGTCTGCCTCAAGGTGTAGCTCAGCCCGCGGTTCTCGACGCGAGCCACCGTCAGCATTTGGGAAATCAGGCCGTCGAGTCGATGCCCATCCCTAATCATGTCCTCTACCAGTTCCTTGCGGTCTCCTTCGTCCAAGCCGTCGACATTCAGGAGCTCAGCCCCGGTGACGACACTGGTGAGAGGGGTTCGCAGCTCGTGGTTGATCATCAGCACGAACTCAGATCGGATGCGGTTGGTCTCCTGTTCTGCTTCGAGGGCCAAGACCAATTGTTCCTCGACGTTCTTCTGCTCGGTGATGTCATACATCACGCCTTGCAGGTAGATCGGCCTGCCATGCTCGTTGTAGACGGCATCAGCTTCCTCTCGGATCCAAACCAGGTTTTCGTCCTTGCCAACGATCCTGTACTCGCATTGGAGGCGGCCCTCACCCCGCAGCACTCCCAACTCGGCTCCAAATGCCGCTGCCTGGTCCTCAGGCACGATTCGCTGCCGCCATACCGAGGCGGCCGCGAACTCTTCCTGTGTGAAACCCAGGATGGTTTCGATCTGCGGGCTGATGTATGTGAAATCTCCGTCCTCACCAAATTCGGCGATGTAGACGATGGCCGGCAAGCCTTCGACCAGGGAGCGATACTTCACCTCGGCCTCTCGTAGCGCGCGGGCGGTTCGGCGATATTCGGTGATGTCCACCATCAGTCCATTGAGTCGAAGCAGCACGAGGGCAAAGGTGATAATTGCGGCCGCCGCGGTGACTTTGGTCTGAACCCGGATCGACACCGCGAAATTGATGCTGGGTGCCAAGAGGGCGGCGGCGGCGAGAATAACGAGGCGCCGTCGCGGCTGTTTGGACTCGGACTCTTCAACGGGCTCGTCGAACATGTGAGTCGAAGGGTGGAGAGCTGCCGCACCCCACAACAGGTAGAACAAACCCCAACCGCCTTCGAGATAACCGGTGGTGTTGTCGTAGCCGCCCTGGAGGACGATCCAGCCGTAGATGCTGTCGGTCACGAACAACACTGCGATCGAGCCCATCATGAGGTGGAATGCAGTGGAACGCCGCCCGGCGCCGACAGCCAAGCGAACGGCAACTGTCACCAGGATGAGATCCATCAGCGGATAGGCCATGGCGACCAGTTTCTCGGCAAGGGTCAGTGTCGGATCCTGGACGTAAGGCGAGATCAGGAAAACCCAGGAGATTGTGCCAACCCCGATACCAACGATCAGCGAGTCGATGAGACTCGCCCGGTCCCGGCCCGGGCTTCGGTGGCGGACCAGAAGGAGGATTCCCGCCACCAGGAAGGGATAAACCGACAGATAGAAGAGGTCACCGATGGAAGGAAAAGGAGGATCGGTGCCGAAGAACCGGGCGTAGTTGTAGGTGATCACGTCCCCGGCCACAAAGAGCACCTGTCCAATTGCCACCAGCAGCCACGGGAGGCGATGACCCGGCCGATGTTCCCGCATGGCAGTCACAATCACGATCGCCCCGGACAACCCGATCAGGTTGAAAACCGGACCCAGACGCAAGCCGGGAACGGTGAGGAATGCGGCCAGAACGACCGTTCCCACCACGACATACATCAGCCACGTTTTGCGCATTACGGCTCGAATATCGGCCATTCCTTGCAAACTCATGAGGGCCCCGCATAAGTATTTGGAACGGCTGAAAGCGCAGGCAACTCCGCACCATCTCGATGCTGCAGGTCGAAACGATCGTCGAGCTCACCAAGCACGTCGCAAAGCAACTCGATTTGGTCGTCTCCGTTGACTGCGGTCACCTGGATCCGAAAGCCGACCTCGTGTTTGGGCACTAATGGATAGGCGGCCATCGTTGCGTAGATTCCGCGGTTGAAGAGATACTGGCCCACTACGTCGATGTCCTCCCGATTGGCCAGGGGTATCTCGATGATGGGAAACCCAGACGTGTTCGGGGTGTATATGTCGAGGCTTGCCAGATGGTCCAGCACCCGATGGGTCTTCCGGTGGATCTCGGCGCGGTATAGGT
>JALYNX010000312.1 GCA_030772935.1 Actinomycetota bacterium
CGCTCTGCCTGCTCGATGAACATCCTGCGCTCGTCACCGGCGACCGGAGGCAGAGGGCGATTCTTGACCGCCGCCGCCCGCTCCTGGAACCGTTGCAGCATGGCGTCGACGTCGAATTGGGCCATGAGGGGAACGCTAACGCGTTGCCCGTCTCAAGTCCCAGGCCTCACGTCTCAAGCACCAAACTTCTGACTTGGGACTTGGGACTTGGGACTGAGCAAAGCCGCCTCGCGGCGTTGCTCTGCCTTTCTTTCGCCGTCCAGACGCTGCAGATCGACGTCGGTGTAGTCGACATAAGTCATGGCGTCGGCGATCAAGTGGTGCCCGGCGACTTCGCGAATCGCGCGATGCATGGCGTGGGCCACCGCCCTGTAGGCGGGGTGGCCGGCTGGCTGACTGCGCAGCTCGATGAGATGGAATGCCTGACGAGGGCTCATCTCCATCACGAAGCGGACGTTGTAGGCGAAGGGCACCACGTACTGGGCCACCTCAGGTCCGAGGTCGGAGCGCATCTCCTCGTAGATCTCCCCCGCGTCGTCCATCACCGATACCCAGTCCTCGGCCAGCCCTTGGTCGACCAGGTCCTCAGGCAGGTCGTATCCGAGACGGGTCGAGAAGCGCTGCCACTCCAACGTCATCAAACGATGGCGCTGCAGGTCGCGAAAAGCACCGATGTCACAACTGACGTCGAACCGGTAGGTGGTCCGCTCCATTGCCCGGCCCGGCTTGTGGCGTCGATTCGCTCGCTGCCCGACCATCGCAGCAATCAACTCCGCTCGCTCCTCACGTGGCATCTGGCGCACCAGCCGCTGCAATTCCTGATCGGGGAGCTCGGAAACGGCATAGAGGGCCGCGGCCGCGATCTTGGTCTCGGCATCGGGGTCCCAATCGGTCAGGGTCACCGACGGGCCGATGTCGGGGGGCGGGCCGAGATTGTCGGCGATCGATTCCAGATCGGCACGGACATCAGCCAGGTACCCCGACCATCGCACGCCTCGATCCTCCAAGTCCACCCGGGTCAAGAAGGAGGGGATGATCTGGCGGAGCTCTCCGAGCATCATCTCCCCGTAGGCACGGACCTCGTGGAGAGGGCTGGCCTGCATTCGCACCAAGGCCATCTCATATGCCTGGCCGGTGCCATAGATTCCGACGTTGGAGAGGGTGGAGACCGGGAGCAGTCCGCGCACCGTGTCACAGGCCTTGGCTCGAATGGTGGCGTTCCAAATCATCTTGGAGTCGTCCTCACTCCGGGGATGACGCTGCTCGTAGACACCGGTCATGTAGGCGACGAGACGGGTGTAGACCTCGAACGTCCTTTCCATATGCCGTAGATAGACGCCGGAGTGGGGCGAGGCTTCGATCTCATCGGGCACCAGATAGCGATGCCGATCTCCCAATGGGGAGTCGTAACGGATGTAACGGGTCGACTGCTCCAGGTATGCGGCGAGGCGGCCCCATTCCAAGACCTTGGTCAGCAGGTTCGATGCCTGTTCGCACGCAAGATGGGCGCCACCAAGTTGGGCGACGGAGTCGTCTCCGTAGTCGAAGAAGATTCGCTGGTAGAGCTGCTCGGCGTGTTGCGTCGAGCCGGCTGGTTCAGCTGAGATCATCGTGGTCAACGAGTCGACTCCGATGTCGGCGTCGGAGACGAATTCGTCGAGGAAAAGGCGGCGCAGCGATTTGGAGGAACGGGAATACCTTGCGAAAAGGGCACCCTTCACCACCTCTGGGAGGTTGATCAACCCGAAGACCGGGAGCTCGGTGTTGGTGAAGAACCTGCCCAGGACGGCCGTCTCCTCGGGCGTGAAGACTTCCTGGTGGTAAACGGGCACTGACTTCGATTGTATGCCGAGTTGGGGGGTCAGCCGGTTACCGTTTGGGGCAACGTGCCGCTGTTCTTGATACGTCTCGGGACCTTCGTGTTGTCGGCAATTGCGATCGGCATCGCGTTGGTGCCGATCCTGGTGCTCATCGATCTTCTAGACGGAGGGTCGGGTTGGGGCTTGTGCCCGGCTGGCATCGAGGCGTGCGCCAATCCCTACACCACGGCCGCGGAGTTCGCGGTTTTCCTCACCCTGGGTTTTCTCGGTTCAGTGATGGGGATCAGGCTCTTGATGCGTCTCGC
>JALYNX010000313.1 GCA_030772935.1 Actinomycetota bacterium
TCTACGGAGAGCTTCGTGACGCCTATCAAACGCTGATCCTCGACATCCTCGAAGGCGACCAAACGTTGTTCGTACGAGCTGACGAAGTCGAAGCTTCGTGGCAGATCTACGCCCCACTCATCGAGCAACAACAGGCGCCGATCAAGTACGCAGCAGGCAGTTGGGGGCCGGTTGCCATGGATCAGGGCGTGCCGATCGGAGGAGACAACTGGATGCATCGGCCGTGAGCGAGTCGGGTTGCAACCCGCCTAGCCTGCGCGCATGATCGTTGACGCTGCTCTGTATCGCGATGGGATTCGCCTTCCCGGTCCGTTTGTGTTGGAGGGCGCGCACGAGTATTGCAACGGGACCAACACGTTCGCATGGATCGGTCTCTACGAACCCACCGAGGAAGAGTTCGAGGCGGTGAGAAAGGAATTTGGGCTACACGAACTGGCAGTCGAGGATGCGATCCATGCCCACCAGCGACCGAAGCTCGAGGTATACGACGACACTTTGTTCGTCGTCCTAAAGCCCGCTCGCTACGTCGATACAGTCGAGGTCGTCGATTTCGGAGAGATTCTGTTGTTCGTCGACGAGGACTTCGTCGTGGTTGTTCGTCATCGCGAAGCGTCCAACTTGGTCGAGGTTCGCAAGGCTCTGGAAGCGAAACCCGACGAGCTGGCCCTGGGACCGAGCGCCGTCCTCCATGCCGTTGTCGACAAGGTGGTGGATGACTACTCGGAGGTTCTAGTCGGACTGGAGGGAGACATCGGAGAATTGGAGGCTCAGGTGTTCTCCTCCGACGAGGCGCCAACTGAGCGGATATACAAGCTGAAGAGAGAAGTGCTTCAATTCCACCAGGCCACCCAGCCCTTGCTGGACCCCATCGACCGATTGGTCAGCGGTCGCTTTACCGCCCTCAGCCCGGAGCTGCTGGACTACTTCCGCAACTCTCACGACCACCTGCTACGAGTCGTGGAGCGTATCGCCGCCTATCGCGACCTGCTGACTTCCATTCTGGAGGCAAACTTGATCCAGGTGACGGTGCGGCAAAACGAGGATATGCGACGCCAGAATGAGATAGTCAAGAAGGTCAGCAGCTGGGCCGCGATAATTGCCGTGCCGGCCCTTATCACCGGTTATTACGGCATGAACGTCCCCTACCCCGGCTCCGGCAAGGTCTCCGGAGTTGTAGCCTCGACCCTTCTCATAGCCATGCTGTCGTTGGGTCTCTATCTCGAGTTCCGTCGCCGCGATTGGCTTTGAGCAGGCGCTTTCCAAATGACGCCAAACCCCTCGCCCACACGCTCGCAACGGGGGTGATCAGCTGGGGCACAGAAAAGGGCCCCGTTCGGGGCCCTTTTCTGCCTGGGAGGAGGATTAACCAGAAGGCGCAGCCTCCGCTGGGCGGGGCCTGCTGCCCAGATCAGGGCGGATTCTGGGGAGATTGGGGTCTTGAGCAGTGCCTTCCGTCTCGGTCCCGATTCGATATCTAGCGTGTTTTCGATTTCGCGGCTTGAGTCATATGACTGATTGCGTCTTTGGCCCGACGTCCCGATAAGGGCTTGACTCAGCCGGAGACAGTCCCGAAGGCGGCGTCGAGGACGGTGCGCAATTGGTGCCGCGAGGTGATCCCCAGCTTGGGGAAGATCCGATACAGGTGTGATCCCACGGTTCGTGGTGACAAGTAGAGCTGTTGGCCGATCTCTCGGTTGGACATTCCATTCGCTGCCATCTGCGCGATCTGCAGTTCTTGGGGTGTCAGGACGTCCCATTCGACGTACGAACGTCGAGGGCTGGACTCACCTGACGCCCTAAGTTCCTGACTGGCTCGTTCGCCCCAGGGCGCCGCCCCCAGGGCATCGAAAACGTCCCGCGCCGCTCGCAACGGACCCCGTGATTCGGCGACTCGTCTCTGACGACGGAGCCAGATCCCATATGCAAGGAGGAGCCGACCCCGGTAGAAGGGCCAGCGGGTCATGTCGGTGTCGAGCCCGGCCTGGAACAAAGGCTCCGCCTCGTCATCAGCGGCGAGCAGCGGACGGGCATAGCTCATCGCGGCCCGGAACCAGGGCGACGGTGTCTGCTCGGCAAGCACCTCGAGTTCGGCGAACAGCTCGAAGGCTCGGTCCTGGTGCCCGCTGTGCACGGCGGCTTCTACGAGATCGGCGAAGGCCCAGCAACGGATGAATGGGTGATAAGCCGGGTCGGACTGGTCGAAGACCCGGATGAGGGCGTCGTATGCGTCGGCATGATGGCCTTCGCCCAGGTAGGTGAGGCCCCGTCCGGTTTGCACGCCGGCCATCAAGAAGCTGGCACCAACCGGGAGCATCGCCTCCTCTGCTTCGGCCGCAAGACGTTCTGCGGTGGCCGTCTCGCCGCGCACCCCGGCAAGCATCGCCAGCACCACCTTCCCGCCCGCATTCCAGATCGGCTCTCTCATCTCGACTGCCAGGCGTGATGCCTCCTCGGCGGCTGGCGCGGCCGTCTTCCAATCTCCGACATAGAAGGCAGACCATGCCTGATACACCAAGACCCGGGCCAATTGCCCGAGTCGGCCCTGGGAACGAAGATCGGTCACGGCCGAACCGAGGAAGCTCACCGCAAGATCGAACGCGCCCATGGCCAATGCCGCGCTCCCCAACAGTCGGGTGGCCTCGACGTCCTGTCCGACTTGGGTCGCTCTCATCAGATGCTCCATCACGGCAGGCCCCTGTCTCACTGGCGCCGCGTAGGCGAGGATGGCCGGCAGCCGAAGGTCATCTGCCCCTGACGCCGTTCGCTCGGCCGCCAGCGCGATTTCCTCACTGGCGCTCCCGCCCGAGCC
>JALYNX010000314.1 GCA_030772935.1 Actinomycetota bacterium
GTTCAGTAGTAATAGCGGCTGACCGTCTCGGCGACCATCGCCGGTTTCTCCCCGCCCTCGACCTCCATCGTCACCTGTCTGTTGACCTGAATCCCGCCCGGCACCTCCGAAACCGCAAGCAGGACCACCCGAGCCCTGATCCGGGAACCGACCGGCGCCGGTGCCGGAAACCGCACCTTCTCCAAGCCGTAGTTGATCGCCATCTTGGGCTCACCGACGTCGAGTTCAACCTGGCCGGCGAGGGGCACGGTCAAAGCCAACATGAGAAAGCCGTGGGCAATGGTCCCCCCGAACGGCCCTTCGGCCGCCTTCGCCGGGTCGACGTGGATCCATTGATGATCGTCGGTGGCCTCCGCAAAAGCGTCGACACGCTCTTGGGTGATCTCCATCCAATCGGTGACACCGATCTCCTCACCCTGCATCGATGTGAGCCTGTCGACCACTTCCATATCTTGGATTCTGACACAAGCCAGCAGATCGCCTAGTTTGGTGACATGGCCAAAGAGACCAAGCTCATGGTCTGGATCGACCAGGACCTGTGCACCGGTGATGGAATCTGTGAAGAGATCACCCCTGACGTGTTCGTGGGGCGTGACGACGGGTTGTGGGTGGTCAAAGAAGAGACCAAGTACTTCGACCGGACTGTGGTCTTCGACGGTGAGCAGGCTCCCGACGGCCCTCGGGGCATGGCCCGGATCCCCGACGCCCTGATCCAGGACGCCCTCGAGTCGGCCGAGGAGTGCCCGGGCGAGTGCATCATGATCGAGCCTTACAACGCTGACGCCCTCCACGAAGGCTGATCGACTCCAAGGCCACCCCGGCTCCACCCTGCTGACAACTACGCTCGGCTGACCAGATGCAGGTACTGACCACCAAGGTCGACCCCCGTTCCGAGGAGTACCGGGCCAACCGCGCCGCCATGGAGGCGAAGTTGGCCGAATTCGAGTCCCTGATGGAGCAGGCTCGTCAAGGCGGTGGCGAGATCTATGTGGCGCGTCACCGCGAACGCGGAAAGCTCCTGGCCCGGGAGCGAATCGAGCTCCTCCTCGATCGCGACGCACCCTTCCTCGAGCTGTCCACTCTGGCGGCCTGGGGCACCGACAAGAACCTCGGCGCCAATGTCGTGACCGGGATCGGGGTCGTCGAAGAGGTGGAGTGCGCCATCCTCGCCCACGACCCGACCAGTCAGGCCGGCTCGATGAATCGCTACTCGGTGTCCAAGACCCTGCGCATCATGGACATCGCCCGGGAGAACCGCCTCCCACTCATCAATCTCGTCGAGTCCGGAGGGGCGGATCTCCCCGATCAGGCCGAGGTGTTCATCGTCGGCGGCAAATGGTTCCGCAACCTCACCCGGCTCTCCAAGCAGGGGATCCCAACGCTGGCCCTGGTCTTCGGGAACTCGACTGCCGGAGGCGCCTATTTCCCGGCGATGTGCGACTACTCGGTGATGGTCAAGGATCGGGCCAAGGTGTTTCTCGGTGGGCCGCCGCTGGTGAAGATGGCGACCGGTGAGGAATCGACAGACGAGGAGCTCGGCGGGGCCGAGATGCATTCCAAGGTCTCCGGGCTCTCGGACTACTTCGCCCTGGACGAGCAGGAGGCGATCCGGATGGGCCGGGAGATCGTCTCCCACCTCAACTGGCGGAAACTCGGTTACGGGCCGACCAAGCCCGCCGACGACCCGGTCCACGACGTCGATGACATCCTCGGTGTCATCTCAAACGATCTCCGCGTCCCCTTCGACATGCGAGAGATCCTGGCCCGCACCGTCGACGGGTCCCGGTTCGAGGAGTACAAGGCGGTCTACGGGACCTCGATCCTCACCGGCTGGGCCTCCATTCACGGGTTCCCGGTGGGGGTGGTGGCCAACCAGCAGGGTGTGATCTTCTCCGAGGAGGCGCAGAAAGCCACCGAGTTCATCCAACTCTGCAATCGGTACGACACGCCGATCATCTTCTTCCACAACACCACCGGGTACATGGTGGGAAAGGAATACGAACAGCGGGGGATCATCAAGGACGGGGCAAAGATGGTCAATGTGGTGGCCAATTCCGAGGTGCCTCACATCTCGATCATGGCCGGGGTGTCCTACGGAGCCGGCAACTACGGCATGTCAGGGCGGTCCTACGACCCCCGTTTTGTGTTCGGCTACCCGGGTCACAAGGTGGCGGTGATGGGACCGAAGCAACTCGCCGGCGTGATGTCGATCATCGCTCGTCAGGCTGCCGAGGCCCGTGGCGAGCCCTTCGACGAACAGGAAGACGAGAAGCGACGTCTCGAGATCGAGACCCAGATCGAACACGAGGAACAGGCCTACTACTCGACGTCACGGGTGCGGGACGACGGTCTCATCGATCCCCGTCATACCCGCACCGTGCTTGGCATCGCACTCTCGGCCGCCCACTCCGGCCCGGTCAAAGGCACTGACCGATTCGGCGTATTTCGGATGTGATCCTCTCCATCGCGAACTCGCCCCGGCCCCGCGGGCTAGGGTCGATTGGGCGCACGAGGCTCTCCCTTGACGCTCGTGAAGCGAGAAATGGAGGAAGCAATGAGAGCAAGCAAGCAATTGGCAGCAGTCGCCGCCCTGATGCTGATACTCGGTGCCTGTACTCAGGATGCCGACACCACGACAACCAGCGGCGCCGAGGATCCCTCCGGCGAGACAACCACGACCAGCGCCGGGACGGGTAGCACCGCAAGCACCGCTCCCGCAGAAGAGCCTGCAGCCGGGGGTCTGCTCGCCGAGGTGATCGCGCGTGACGAGTTGAACTGCGGGACCCGTGACGAGTTGCCCGGATTCGCGGTGTTGACCGCGGACGGCGACCATGTCGGCTTCGACGCAGACTTCTGCCGTGTGATCGCCGCAGCCATTCTGGGTGATGCCAGCAAGGTCAATTTCGTGGATCTCGCCACCGAGGACCGCTTCACCGCCCTGCAGTCGGGACAGATCGACGTCCTGGTGCGGAACACGACCTGGACTGCAGTTCGTGACGGCAGCGAAGGTGCCACGTTCCTCCAGCCCACCTTCTACGACGGCCAAGGCATGATGGTGGCGTCGGACAGTGGCTTCTCCAACGTCTCCGACATGGACGGTGTTGTGGTCTGCGTCGCTACGGGCACTACTACCGAAGGCAATGCTGCAACGGAGGCGACACGTCTCGGAGTCGCCTGGGAGGTGCGGCCTTTCGATAGCCCCGATCTCATCCAGGAGGCCTTCCTCGCAGGTTCCTGTGACGGTTGGAGCTCGGATGTCAGCCAGTTGACCGCTTTGCGTTCGGTCTACCCCGACGGGCCCGAGGCTCTGACCATCCTTCCCCAGGTGTTCTCAAAGGAGCCGCTGGCCCCGGCTGTTCGGGACGGCGACAGCGAATGGGCACAGGCTGTGAGCTGGGCGATCCTGGCCACCATTCAGGCCGAGGAGTTTGGGATCACCTCAGAGAGCGTCGATGACACGCTCGCCTCCACCGAGGACATCGCCATTCAACGGTTCCTCGGGGCCGAGTTCGAGACAGACGACGGCGCCACCGTGCTCGATCCGGATCTTGGCCTACCCGTCGACTTCGCCTATCAGGTGGTTAGCCAGGTCGGGAACTACGGCGAGATATTCGAGACTCATCTGGCTCCTCTTGGGCTGGAGCGCGGAGTCAATGCCCTGTGGACCGACGGGGGCCTGCTCTACGCACAGCCCTATCGATAAGAGGCCTACC
>JALYNX010000315.1 GCA_030772935.1 Actinomycetota bacterium
ACTCTATGTGGAGTAGAGCCTCATCGTCTTAGCTGGGACCTGTCTTCGAAGCGGACAGCCAGGCCAGCACCTGCTCTTGAACGTCGGGATCATGGAGCAAGTCGAAATGCCGTCGGCCACCGAGGACTCGAACGTCGGTCGCCTCGATCTGACGTCGACGACCTTGACCGGTGCCACTCGATGGGCGCACCATCAAATCTCCGACCAGCGCCCCAACCGGGTGGGTCGGGTCCGACGTGATCACTGCGGCTACGAAGTGGTGATCCACGCCATCCAACGGTGGCAGGTTGCTGACGGTGTTACGGAGCAATGCGTCGGGCTCGCTGCCCAGCCAATCTTCATCCACGATGGCGCCGAAACGGAGATCCTTGATCCCGACGCTTCGGGCGTCCAGGAAATCGGCGAGAGGACTGCTCTCGGGCGTGGCCCGGAGCCCCCACGAAACCACGTTGGCCACCTTCTCCAACGGCGCGCCTAGATGCGGGGTGCCCACGGTTACCACCTTGTCCACCGTGTCCACCCAACGCTGGTCGGCGTCGTGACCAACCCGACAGGCACTGCGAATCACAAGACCACCCATCGAGTGACCGACCAGCGAGATCGATTCGAGCGGGACCGGCCAGGATCGCCAGAGTCGCTCGAGTAATCTGGCCAAATCGGCGCCGTTTTCTGAGACGTGCCTCCCTGAGTTGTACCGGATCATCACCGGGGTGATCGACGTGTCTGTCGCCAGCATCTCCCAAAGCCCTGCTTGCTCGCCTCTATCCAACCAACTGCTCTCGGTCCGACCGAGCCCGTGGACCAGCAGCACTAACCGAGCTGTCGCCGTAGGAAAGCTGGCTGTCAGATCGTGGGGGGTGACCCGCACCGGGCTTCCCAGGGCGTTGCGGAGACCCATCTCGATGCGAAGTTCATTTCCTCGGTGCTCGAGCGCGTCGCCCCACGTGGCGTTGATTGCCGCCTGAAAACGGCTCCCCAGACGTGATCCGGAGAGTGGGTTGCTCCGACCCACAGCCACAGCCGCTCCCAGTCCGACAGTCGTGCCCAATGCAGAGCCGGCCAAGCGAATCGCCCCGTAGAACGATGCAATGGCGACGTCGAGCTTGCGCCGGGTTGGCGCCCCGCTCGACCCGGTCCAACGCAAGGATCGGTCGACGAGGGCCCGATTGACACCCTCGACCGGCGTCGTCACCCGGTCCACCACTAGGCCGAGGAAATCGCCCAAGCCCTGCAGCTCGTTGTTGGTGTCAGTTTCCTTCAAGGTGAGGACCGTAACGCAGGCGGCGCACTTTTCCGGTCGGGGCGGAATACTTGGCAAATGCGCGCACTCGTGCTCCATGGGCCCCGGGACGCTCGGGTAGAGGAGGTCCAGTCGCCATCGGCCGATGCAGGCCAGGTGGTGGTCGACATCGAACGGGCCGGCATCTGCGGCACCGACGCCGAGTTCTACACCGGAGAGATGGCGTATCTGCATCAAGGCCACGCCAACTACCCCCTGCGAATCGGACACGAATGGGCCGGCCGGGTCACTGCAGTGGGTGAAGGCGTCGACCCGTCCTGGATGGGGAAAAGAGCCACCAGTGACACCATGTTGGGGTGTGGCAGTTGTGATCGTTGCCAAGGTGGTCGTCACCACCTGTGCGAGTCACGATATGAGGTCGGAATTCGAAGCGGTTGGCACGGTGCCCTGGCTGAGCAGTTGGTAGTGCCCTCGTCAGCCCTCCACGAAATACCAGAGTCGGTCTCGCCGGCGGCGGCCGCCCTGATCGAACCGGGGGCCAACGCCTTGCGCGCCGTCACCGCTGCGGCCCTCGATCCAGGGCAGCGGCTTCTGATCTTTGGGCCGGGAACGATCGGGCTCCTCGCCGCCCAATTCGCAATTGCCAGAGGCGTCGAGGTTTGCATCGTTGGAGTCGAGAGTGCCGGCCTCGAGCTGGCGCGAGAAATGGGCGTTGAAGAAGCAATGCTTCGGTCCGAATTGGAAGAATCGCCAGCCTCGACCTTTCATGCAGTGATCGACGCCACCAACGATGCCGAAATCCCTACAACCACCCTGCGCTGGGTGGAGCCAGGGGGCCGGGTGGTTCTTATTGGTCTCGCCGGCAGAGCGAGTCTGATCGATACCCGTGAGGTCGCCCTACACGAGGTGACGTTGGTCGGCATCCTCGGCGGGTCAGCCGGTATCGATGAGACGATCGCCTCCTACGCCGACGGCCGGGTGGTGCCCGATGCCCTGGTCTCAGAGGTGATTGGCCTCGAGGCTGTCGCCAGTCGATTGGAAGGAGTGCGCGGACCGAATGCCGGCTCCGGTCCCAAGGTCCAGGTTGATCCCCAAATGGCCTGAGCCCTAGCCCGGAACCGGGAGCGTCATGGGGAAGCCGCAGGCCACTGCCAGGTCCGGGTCCCGAAACGAGGTGATCGCGGTGATGGTCCCGGAGTCGCCGTCGACATCGAGGACTTGAAGACCGCTGACGACCAAGGCGTTGTTGGGCCCGGGGTCGTAGTTGGCAACAGCGGGTTGGCCGTTGGCACGGCCCAAACGCACCGTCAACCCAAAGGGGCGGGCCCGTCCGAAGATGGCGGCCTCGACGAAGCCGGCCACATCGGCCGATCCCTGGAACCAGGTGGACATCGGCGGCATCGAAAGCCTCACGTCGGCGCTGACCGTGGCCACGAACTCAGAGATATCGGCACGTTCCCAGGCCCCGATGTATCGGTCGAGCAGCGCCTTGACCGCCGGGTCCTCGGGATCTGCCGTAACCGGGGTGGGCGAAGCGCTCAATGCCTCCCGCGCCCTGTACAGCAAGCTGTTCACAGCGGAAGGGGAGGTTTCGAGCACCTCTGCCACTTCATCATGTGAGAAGTCCAGTACGTCGTGGAGCAATAACGCGGCCCGTTGGCGGGCCGACAATCGTTGGAGGGCAGCCACGAACGCGAGGCTGATGCTCTCGCGCTGTTCCGCAGAGTGAGCCGGGTCCTGGCTGAGCCCGATGCTCTGGTCCCCGATCGGCTCCACCCATTGGATCGTCGGATCTGCGGCCTCTAGAGACGATCCGAGAGAAGCCGCCGGCCCGTGATGTCCCGGATGGCTTCTGGGACGACGACCCCGCAGCCGGTCGATGCAAAGGTTGGTCGCGATGCGATACATCCATCCCTGGAAGGAGCCCCGGGCCTCATAGGAGTCCAGACGTTGCCAGGCCCGGAGCAGGGTGTCCTGGAGTGCTTCCTCAGCATCAGGACCCGACCCCAGCATCCGGTAGCAGTGACGAAGGAGGCCAAGTCGATGAGCATCGACCAATGACTCAAACGCGGCGGTGTCGCCGGCGCGCGCCCTCGCGACGATGCCGAGGTCGGCGGTTTGGTTGGTCACCTGGTGGCTCCTCTTCACTCTGATCAGCCATACCCAGTATGACGAGAGCCGGAGGCCACATCTTGCGGTGGTGCGGAAATTAGATTCATACCGCGGGGAAAGACACGGCTGAAAGGAGGACCATCGCATGCGATTCGATTCGTTGCGGAATCGTTTCACCGACCTGCATCGCGAGGGGACTTTTCTCATGCCCAACGCCTGGGACGTCGGATCGGCCAGGATCCTGACATCCCTCGGATTCCCTGCGATCGCCACGACCAGCTCGGGGTTTGCCGCGTCACTGGGACGGATGGACCAGAAGACAAGTCTCGACGAGCTGGTTGCTCATGTGGGCGCATTGGCCAACGCGGTCGACATCCCACTCAGCGTGGATGCAGAAAACGGGTACGCGCCGACGCCGGCGGGGGTGGCTGAAACTGTGGATCGGCTTGCGGCCCAGGGTGCCGCCGGGGTTTCCATCGAGGACTACGACCCGACTTCAGGCCTCTATCCGCTTGATGTGGCGGTGGAGCGGGTGACGGCTGCCGTCGAAGCAGCACGGGAACGAGGGGTGGTGCTCACCGCCCGTGCCGAGAACCACCTCTACGACATCGACGACATCGACGACACCATCGCCCGGCTGCGCGCCTATCGGGACGTCGGGGCCGACGTCTTGTATGCACCGGGTCTGAAGGACCCCAACCTCATCGCCTGGGTCGTGACCGAGTTGGAGGCCCCGATCAATGTCCTCCTCCTTCAGAACGGCCCGACGGTGAGTCAACTGACCGAACTCGGCGTGAGGAGGTTGTCGATCGGAGGCTCCTTGGCTTTCGCCGCCTATGGCGCTCTCGCCGCCGCTGCCAATGAGCTGCTCACCGCAGGCACATCGACCTACACCGAAAGGAACCTATCGATCGCGGACCGCGG
>JALYNX010000316.1 GCA_030772935.1 Actinomycetota bacterium
GATGTCGATCGATCAGGACATCTCCTATCAGTTGATATCGAGTACCAGCGCCTGACGGCCCCGGGGCCCATATCTCCCCCCAGTGAACGAAGTGAGCGTTGGGGGGAGTACCGGCGAAGCCGGGGAGGGGGCAGCTCAGCACGGGGGAGAAGGAAACCGCCCCCTGTACCATTGGTCCTGCTGTGACCCTTGCACCTGCTCGCACTTCGATCCTGCCCGATCGGATCACGACCCCGACTCTGCGGTCCTTCCTGCGCTCCGTGCCGTCGGTCGATGAGGTGGGGGCCAATGAGCGGGTGGCAGCCCTCTCCACACGTTCCATCAAACGCGAGTCGAAACGTGCAGCACTCGACCTGATCACCCGGATGATCGATCTCACCACTCTCGAGGGAAAGGACACCCCGGGCAAGGTGGCTCAGATGTCGGCCAAGGCGATTCGGCCCGATCCCCTGGACCCCAGCGTGCCTTCGGTCGCCGCCGTGTGCGTCTATCCCAACATGGTGAAGTACGCGGTCGAGGCCACCGACGGCAGCAGTGTCAAAGTGGCCAGCGTCGCCACCTATTTCCCGTCCGGTCTGGTGGAGACCGACCTCAAAGTCGAAGAGGTGTCCCGGGTGGTGCGGCTGGGCGCCGATGAGGTGGACATGGTGATCGACCGTGGCGCCTTCCTGGGTGGCGAGTACTTCAAGGTCTTCGACGAGATCCGCCGGGTCAAGGATGCCTGCGGGGACGCCCACTTGAAGGTGATCCTCGAGACCGGCGAGCTGGTCACCCTCGATAACGTCCGCCAGGCCTCACTGCTCGCCATGGCTGCCGGAGCCGATTTCATCAAGACCTCCACCGGGAAGGTGCAACCGGCAGCGACTCTGCCGGTCACCCTGGTGATGTTGGAGGCGATTCGGGATTTCATGGATGCCACCGGGGTCATGGTCGGGATGAAGCCCGCCGGCGGGATTCGCACCGCCAAGGAAGCCATTCGCTACCTGGTGGTGCTCAACGAGACCCTGGGTGAGGCGTGGATGACACCAGACTGGTTCCGGTTCGGGGCCTCGACACTGCTCAACGATGTCCTGATGCAGGTCCGCTTCTTGCAGACCGGTCGTTACTCATCCCCCGACTATTTCACCAAGGACTGACCGTGGCCATTGAAATAGCAACCCCTGCCACCCCTCCGCTGAAGTGGGAGTACGCCGCTTCCAGGGAGTCGGCCGACATCGCCAACATCGAGGAGCGCTACGGGCTGTTCATCGACGGCAAGTTCGTCAGCCCCAAGTCCAAGACTTACTTTCCCACCATCAACCCGGCCACAGAGGAGCCGATGGCCGAGGTAGCCGAAGCGGGGGAGGCCGATGTCGACGACGCGGTGGCCGCCGCCCGCCGCGCCTACACCGAAGTGTGGGGGCCGATGGATGGGGCGGAGCGGGCCAAGTACGTATTCCGCATCGCCCGGATGATTCAGGAGCGTTCCAGGGAACTGGCGGTCCTCGAGACCTTGGATGGGGGCAAGCCGATCAAGGAGTCCCGTGACGTCGACCTTCCCCTGGTCGCCGGCCATTTCTTCTACTACGCCGGATGGGCCGACAAATTGGAGTACGCCTTCCCCGGGATCCGTCCCAGGCCGTTGGGTGTCGCCGGTCAGGTCATTCCCTGGAACTTCCCGTTGTTGATGTTGGCCTGGAAGGTGGCCCCGGCGTTGGCGGCGGGGAACACCGTGGTGCTGAAGCCGGCGGAGACCACGCCGCTCACTGCCCTGATCGTGGCCCAGATCGCCGCCGAGGCCGGACTGCCTCCGGGGGTTTTCAACGTGGTCACCGGTGCCGGCGGTACCGGAGCTGCAGTCGTCGGTCATGACGACGTGGACAAGGTTGCGTTCACCGGTTCGACCGCGGTCGGCAAGCTCATCGCCACCCAACTGGCAGGGAGTCACAAGAAGCTGACTCTGGAGCTGGGGGGCAAGGCGGCCCATGTGATATTCGAGGATGCCCCGCTCGACCAGGCGATCGAAGGGGTGATCAACGGGATCTTTTTCAACCAGGGCCATGTGTGCTGCGCCGGGAGCCGGCTGCTGGTACAGGAGAGCATCCATGACCGCTTCGTCGACAAGCTGAAGCGCCGGCTGTCCACCTTGCGGGTGGGCGACCCGATGGACAAGAACACCGATGTCGGGGCGATCAACAGCCGCGCCCAGTTGGAGAAGATCACCGAGTTGGTCGATTCGGGTCGCGACGAAGGGGCGGAGATGTTCCAGCCCGATTGTGTCCTTCCCGAGCGAGGGTTCTTCTTCAAACCGACGCTGTTCACCAACGTCGCCCAATCCCACCGCATCGCCCAGGAGGAGATCTTCGGGCCGGTGTTGTCGATCCTTTCCTTCCGTACACCTGAAGAAGCGGTGGAGAAAGCGAACAACACGCCGTATGGCCTCTCCGCGGGGGTCTGGACCTCCAAGGGCTCACGGATCCTGTGGATGGCCGACCGGCTTCAGGCCGGCGTGGTCTGGGCCAACACTTACAACAAATTCGATCCGGCTTCGCCTTTTGGGGGGTACAAGGAGTCGGGGTTCGGGCGTGAGGGGGGCCGGCACGGGCTCCTCGCCTACATGGACTGGGACGAGGAATGAGCCGGCTCGACGTCCGCAAGACGTACAAGCTGTACATCGGGGGCAAATTCCCCCGTTCCGAGTCGGGTCGCTCCTATCCCGCCCTGGGCGCCGACGGCGAGGTCCTGGCCCGGGTGGCCCAGGGAAGCCGCAAGGATCTGCGGGATGCGGTGCGCGTGGCTCGGGAGGCGCAGTCGGGGTGGGCAGGCACCAGCGGTTACAACCGAGGCCAGGTCATGTACCGGATCGCAGAGACCCTGGAGGATCGGCGAGGGACCTTTGTCGAGCAGTTGAGCGCCGCTGGGGCAACCAAGAAGGCTGCGGAGAGCGAGGTGGCGGCCTCGATCGACCGCATGGTTTGGTACGCCGGGTGGGCGGACAAGTTCGCCCAGATCTACGGCAATCTCAACCCGGTAGCGGGGCCCTTCTTCAACATATCCTCGCCGGAGCCGACCGGTGTCGTCGGGGTGATCGTCCCGGAGGAGCCGGCGTTGCTGGGTTTGGTGTCCCGTTTGGCGCCGGTGATGGTCCCTGGGAACACGGCCGTGGTGCTTGCCTCGGAACAGTTCCCGATGCCGGCCATCACCTTCACCGAGGTGCTCAATAGCTCTGACGTGCCCGGGGGAGTGGTCAACGTCCTGACCGGGCTCAAGGACGAGTTGATTCCCTGGCTGGCCGAGCACATGGATGTCAACGCGGTCGATGCCGGGGGAGCAACCGCGGAACAGGCGGTCCGGGTGCAACAGGGCGCGGTCCATAACGTGAAACGGGTGGTGCTGCCTTCTTCCAACGGCGCGGGGCAAAGCCCGTATCGGATCGCCGCCTTCACCGAGACCAAGACTGTCTGGCACCCCAAGGGCTTGTAGCGATCAGCCCCAAGCAGGTATGAACTCTCGTCCCGAGGGGTAGAGGGTCAGATCCCCGATACAAGGAGGTATCGCCTATGGGATCCCGCTACCGGACAAAAGTCCTGCTCACGACCCTTGCCATGGCTGTCGTGACAGCAATGCCGGGTATCGCCCAGGCCGAGACCGAATCGACAGAGGTAGAGACCACGACAACAACCGCTGCGCCCGAAGTCGTAGTGCCACCGGTGACCGCAGTTACTTCCGTGCTCCCCGTGCTCGGGTCCGGTCTCACCGTGTCGTTGACACGTGATGCCACCGGCACCATCACCGAAGTAGCGCTCGACCCGTCGGGCGCCACGATCGTCAAGGAGGGTGACCACAAGGTCGTATTCCTCCTCGCTGACGGTGACACCCAGGTCGTCGTGAAGTCCTACTCCAAGGACAAAGGCGAAGAGGATGCGACGGCCGGTGGAGTCAAGACCACTGTCACTGCCGATGCCACTGCAGATGTGACGGGGCCCGGGTCCTGGTCCGCCGATGTATTTGGCACCGGGGTGGTGACGATTCCGTACACCGTGGCCTTCGACGGGAATGTTCCCTCGATCACCATCGGTGACATCGTCCTTCCAGCAGGCGTCACCGCGCAGATCGGCGAGCCCAAGGTGAAGACCTCCGATGAGAAGAACAAGTTCCGGATCAGCGTCACTCTGACGTCGGGCGAGAACAAGGCCAAGGTGGCCTTCCTCGCCTCGACCCGTCTCGACGACGACGGTGAGTTGGACGTCAAACTGGCAGTGACCCTCGACTCAAGGAACCACGTCCGGTGTGGCTGGGATAACGAAGACCGGCGTAGTGAGCGTGGTGATCGCGACCGTCCGGATGACGACGACCAAGTCGGCGCGACCGCCGGGTTCGGGGACCGCGACTCACGCGACGATGATGGATGGGATCGCGATCGGGAAGACCGTCGCGGTGATCGAGACAACGACCGCGACAACGACCGTGACCGTGGCGAAGACGACGGTGAGGATCGAGACTGAGACGAGTAGTTGACCACACTGGCTTTCGCCAGTCTCGCGGAGGGCCCACCAAGTGGGCCCTCCAGCCTCTTCTGGCCCTGGTGGTGGCCTGTTCCAGCACCGGGGCTGTGGTCACCACGACGAGTCTTGCTCCCCCCACCTCCAGCACCACGGTGGCGACCATTCCCGCCTCGGCCACGACTGCCCCAGCGATCGATGTCGCGGCCGTGTTTGCAGGGGCGCTGGCCGCGACCTCTCCCAACTACGCGTTCCAATCGCTGGTAACGGTGGGAGAGCAGACGGTCACCACGATCCAGGGTGTCGTGGACGGTGAATCAGTGGCAGCCAGCATCATGGCCGGCACCTCACAGGTCGACTATGTGCGAACACCTGAAGGGGAATGGGTGACCGGGCCCGACGACGAGTGGTCGGTCCTCGAGGGCGAGGCGCCGGCAGGAGCGCCTCTATCTGGCCTCGCCGACGTGACCGATCTCGCTTTGGAGGCGGCTGGCAACGAGCTGTTCGTGGTCCTGGCGACGCTGGGACCTGCTGCCGGCCCGGCTGCGGGCACCCGGGTCGCGATCACGGTCAGCGGCGGCCTCGTCACCGAGATTCGCTACCAGGCCCAATCGGGCGCCGATACCGCGGAGGTGACCACCACTGTCACCAACATCGGCACCGCCGGGACCGTCGCGGCGCCTGCACTTTGAGATCTAGTTCTGATCCCGGAGCAAGATCAAAGGCCCGGCCCGAAACGGGTGATCGACAACCGTGATCGGGTGGGCGTAGACCCTGCTCAACAGGTCCCCCTCGAGCACATCGGATGGAGCGCCAATCGCCACCGCCGAGCCCTCCGACATGATGACCATGCGATCCGCCAACGAGGTCGCAGCGTTGAGATCATGCACCACCGCGATCACGGTTCGCGATTCGCGGGTCGACTGAGCGAGGGTTCGGAGGGTCCGGTCCTGATGACCCACGTCCATCCCAGCGGTTGGCTCGTCGAGCAGAAGCAGGGGGGTGTCCTGGGCGAGAATCCGCGCGATCTGGCCGAGTTGGGCCTCACCGGTGGACAGCGAGCCAAAGACACGATCAGCCAGGTGCTCGACACCTGCGACCTGCATCGCCGCCTCGACCACTTCGGCGTCAGCCAGACCATGAGAGCGCCATGGATGCCGCCCCATCGCGACCAGATCGCGAACTGTGAATGCGATCCCGTCAGGCATCGTTGGGGCCAGGTAGGCGCGGCGACGCGCCCGCTCCTCGAGGGGGATCTCACGCAACGAATTGCCGCCCCACGTGATCGTGCCCGATGTCGGGTCCAGCTCACCCGCGAGCATTGCGAGCAAGGTCGTCTTTCCGGCGCCGTTGGGCCCGACGACCACGACGAACTCACCGGTTCTTACCTCGAGCGTGGTTTCCGAGACCACGACGTTGTCACCGAGTCGATAACTGACCTGATCTGCGATCAACATCAGATCGACCGTTGCCTGAGGAGCAGGACACTCAGCAGTACTCCGCCTACGGCCGCCGAGATGATGCCAACAGGCACCTCGACCGGGCCGGCCACGCTCCGGGAAACGAGGTCGGAGAGCAACAGGAAGAGGGCGCCGATGGTGATGGCAACCGGAAGCAACGCTCCGTGGCGGGGGCCGGCCACTCTCGCCGCTGTATAGGGGGCGACCAGGCCTACCAAGCCGATGACCCCGGCGATGGCCACCGAAGCCCCGGTGGCGACACCGGCAGCAACCAGGACCCAGGTGGTGGTCTTCTTGACGTCGACTCCGAGACCGCGAGCTTGACCTTCACCAAGGGCCATCAGGTCGAGAGACCGCGCCCGGGCGGCAACGACTCCAATCCCGAAGAGGATGAGGGGGAGTGTCACCAGGAGATGACGCCAGGTGACCGCCCCGAAGC
>JALYNX010000317.1 GCA_030772935.1 Actinomycetota bacterium
CCGCGAAGGTCATCGAGGAGGCGAGGCCACCCGGGTAGGTCACGGCGAACTCCGCATCACCCGGGGCAGCCACCGGCGAGATGAAACGGCTCACCAGTCTGTAGCTGATCTCCCGGCTGATCGCGCCATACAGCGATGAGAGCTCTTCGGCATTCAGGGTGGACAGGAACAGACCTCCTCCGGCAGTGGCAATCTCTTGCACCGCCTCGGGGCTGAAGTCAGGCGATTCAAGGGCGATGGCGAACGTCCGAGCGTCACTTGCAGTGACGGCGGCGATGGCCACCTCCTGGGTGGCGGTGGAAGCAGTATCGTCACCGTCGCTCATCAGGATCATGTTGGGGATCAGCGTGTCCGCCGACGGCGTGTCGAAGAGACTCAGACCCAAGACCACCCCGTCGTAAAGCGCGGTCTCCCCGGCGGCGACGATGCCGTCAATACGGTTGTTGAGGTCGGCCGCATTGGTGGTGAAACCGGTCAGGACCACCGCGGTGTCGGCGAAGGTCACCAGCGCGATCGAATCTTCAGGGTTCTTCTGGGCGACGAAGCTCTTGGCGGCCGCCTTGGCGGCTTCGATCGGTGCCCCCTCCATAGAGCCCGAGGTGTCGATCACGAGCACCACCCCGACCGGGACACTGGACTCCCCCAGAGGGGCGGTCTCCAAGTTGGAAACAGGCTGGCCGTCAACCGTCACGACCAACTGGGCCGGATCCGGCGCCGTAGGGAGGTTCCTGAACTCGACCACCATCAACACCTGGCCGTTCTCGGCGTACCGAGCGGCGTTGATGTCGATTATCTCGATCTCAGGCGCGGCTGTCTGCGCGAAGACAGCTGTGCTCAGCCCAAGAACAAGGGCGGCAACCAGCAGGAAAAGTCGTCTCACCCACGACCCCTGGCAAACGGCTCGGGGTCGAAGAGGTCGGCGGGGAGCCTGATGCCCTGGTTCTCGAGGTCTTCGGAGAATGTTGGCCGGATACCGGTGGCCTTGAGACGACCCTTGTAGATCCCGTCCTCGTCGACACCCATGCCGAAGTCGAACATGAAGAGGTCCTGGAGGGTGATGATGTCGCCTTCCATGCCTTCCACTTCGGTGACATGGGTCACACGGCGGGTTCCATCCTTGAGACGGGACACATGGATGATGAGATCGACCGCGGATGCGATCTGCTCCCGGATGGCACGCATCGGAAGGTCGAACCCGGCCATCAGCACCATCGTCTCGATACGAGACAAGGTGTCGCGAGGGGCGTTGGAGTGAACCGTGGTCAGCGAGCCGTCATGACCTGTGTTCATGGCCTGGAGCATGTCCAGCGCCTCGGCGCCACGAACCTCTCCAACCACGATGCGGTCGGGGCGCATACGCAGTGTGTTTCGGACCAGGTCGCGAATACCGACGGCACCCTTGCCCTCGATGTTGGCGGGGCGGGACTCCATGGTGAGCACGTGCTCCTGGTGAAGCTGCAGTTCGGCGGCGTCCTCAACGGTGACGATCCGCTCGTCGGACGGAATGTAAGAAGACATCACGTTCAGAGTGGTGGTCTTGCCGGAGCCGGTACCTCCTGAGATCAGGATGTTGAGACGGCCGCGGACGCAGGCACGAGCAAAGTCGGCCACACGCTGGGTGATAGTCCCGAAGTTTATGAGGTCGGCTTCCTGGTAGGGATCGACCGCGAACTTACGAATCGTCAGAAACGGCCCGCCGATTGCAAGAGGATGGATGACCGCGTTGACACGAGAGCCGTCAGGGAGGCGGGCGTCGACCATTGGCGTCGCTTCGTCGACGCGACGACCGATCTGACCCACGATCTTGTCGATGATCCTGCGGAGGTGGATCTCGTCGACGAACTTCACGTCAGACAGGATGATTTTTCCCAGTTTCTCGTAGTAGATATCGAACGGCCCGTTGGCCATGACTTCAGTGACGTCCGGGTCGTTGAGCAGCGGGTCGATGGGCCCGTAACCGAGGACGTCGGATGCGATCTCGTTTAGAAGGCCGCGGCGGTCGGCCGAGGTGAGGGGAAGCCCCTGCTCCTGGTCGACAGCCCACTCCAGCATCTCGAGCACGCGGAGCCGAAGCTCGGCGTCTGACATTTGCCTGTCGTAGAGCGTGGGGCCCAGTTCCTCCACCACTTTGAAGTGGAGACGACCCCGGAGCTCACTCATCGCATCGGTGCGGTTGACACCGACGTCGATGGTCTCGCTCTGCCTGGCAGCTGCAACTCTTTCAGATAAAGATGGCACCGTTCACAACCTTCCCACTACTTACGCCCGAAGAGCCCGCTCTTTTGCGAGCCCTCGGGGATCTTCCCCGCGATCAAGGCAGCGACACTCTCGAATCCCTTGGCGACCTTCCCCTTCGGGTCGGTCTCGACCACCGGGCGGCCCTCATTCACCGAGTTGGGCACTGAGGCGTCGGAAGGGACCGCCGCTGCGATCTCCATCTTCAGCGCACCTTCGATCTCCTTGTTGTCAAGGCGCGCCTTGGAGTTGCTGCGGTTCATGACGAGTTTCACATTGGACGTGGAGAACTTGAGAAGACGCAGAGTCTCGAGCGCCAACTTCGCGTTCTTCACCGACGGCAGGTCCATGTCCACGATCATCAACACCTGATCGGCCTTCTCGATGAGTGACAGGATCAACTCGTCGAGCATCGACGCGGTGTCCACCACGATGTAGTCGTAGGTCTCCTGGAGGACATCCAGCATCTGCATCAGGCCCGCGGTGGTGATGTCGTCGGCAAAGGCCGGCTCCAACGGTGCGGCGAGGACTCTGAGGCCACTGGGATGCTCGGTGAGCAACGAATCGAGCATCTCCGAATCGAGCTGATGCAACTCATGGGCTGCGTTCACCATGGTGAAACGCGGTTCGAGCTGGAGGAGGAGGCACACATCGCCGAACTGGAGGTCGGCGTCGACCAGCACCACCTTCTTGTCGGGCAAGCGGTTGAGCAGGAGGGCGACGTTGGTGGCCATCACAGTCTTGCCACTCCCCCCCTTGGCGGACGTGACGGTGATCAGCTTGCCGCGCTCCGTGCGATCAGGATCATGAGAGGTCCGCGAGGCGACGTTGCGGCGCTTCAGGACATCGTGAGCGAACTGCTCGATCGCCGCCTCGATCTTGGTCTCGTCGAGCGGGGACTCGATCACGTCCGAAACCCCGGCGCGCATCGCATACCGAAGGAGGTCGGCGGTGACTGTCTCGGCCACCATCATCAGGACGAGCACCGGATCCTGGTTGTGCAGGCTCCGCACCTGTTCCATGGACTCCTCGTTGCTGTACGAGGGCCCGAGCAGGAGCATCCGAAGCTCGCCCGATTCGATGGTCTGGCTCGCCTCTTCGATGGAACGCGCTACCGGGAGTCGACCCTCGAAGAGTTCTTTGGCCGCCGAGACGAAGTCATCGTCCTTGTCGACCACCAATAGGTTGTGCTCAGCCAATGACATGGTCGAACCTCTTGCTCAAACTTATCCGAAAATGTCCTCGACCAGGTCTCCACCGAACAGGGTATCGATGATCACGCCCTGTGTCTCAACTTCGACGAAGTCTGCGGGAACGAGGGTTAGCCAAATCGAGCCGTTCTCGAAGGCGTAGGCGATCCGCTCTGCCTGCTCGGGGGTGACTTCGAGGGTGAAGATGGTCTCGTTTCCAGTGTCTTCCTCAGGAACGGCCCCGACCTCGCCCTCGACGGGTGCGACTTCGGGCTCGGCTTGCACCGTGTCCGGAGCGTCCTCGTCGGCACGAATGTCACGGCCGGTCGCCAGGACCGGGATCCCCTGGAGGACGTACCGGGTGTAGGTGACCACCGCAGTGGCCTCCTCCGTTGGAGCGGCACCGTCTACCGGGGGCGCCACCGGGTCGACGGTGATGCCCTCGAAGCCTTCAGGAAGTAGGTCGAACGCGATGTCGAGGGTGATGATCAGGTTGATCCTGTCACCTGGGTTCACAAACCCGTTGACTCCTCGCACGTTGTCCGTCGAGATCACCATGGCTTGTTTGCCTTCGGGGATCTGCTCGGCCAGCGGAACGACGTCGATGGTGATATCTGTCCACTGCGAGTCGACCAAAATCGAGTTGGCGGAGATCGGACCGGCGGCCACTTTTCCAGTCAGAACCTGGTTGAGTTCTGCTTCGTCAGTGATGGCGTCATCGGGCAGGTCTTCCCGCTCTTCAGTGCCGGCAACGACCAATGGCCCACCGGAGTTGAAGTCCGAGAGGATGATGGCCCCGTCGGTCCCTTCAACAATCGGATCGACCGCGCGGAAAACCGTGACCGCTTCCTGGCCTTCCTCGATTTCGTTCTCTATGCCCTGCAAGTAGTTCCAGACCGCCCAAGCGGCGAGCCCGGCCAGTATCAAGGCCACAAGCAGAACGATGGCTCTCCTACCCATTGAGTCCCCTTCGTTTGTCCCCTCGGTTGGGCGCCGATCCCTCGCCGGCGCATACCTTCTGGCATGCTACCGGTTGGGGCGCGCCCTCCCAGTGTTTCAAGTCCAATTCCACATGAATGATTCGGACCGTACGGAGCAAGTCTTGAGGCTTTCCCCAGAAGCTCCATAGTTCGGTCGTCTCATATCGTGACCGGGCGGCCCATGCGTGACTAGCTCACACCCTGAATCAATCATGAAATGACTAGTACCCGACCATTCTCGGTAGGTGTCGCCTGTGTGACCCGCGGTCAACGACGACCGATGCCGCGCTCCTTGAGCTCCTGAAGGATGGCCTCGAGAGAAGCATCAACCGGCATCGGCGGCCTCTCGTCATCAGTCGGCCCGAATTCGCGCTCGAACTCCTTCTGGGGGCGACGACGACTCTGAACTGGGGCCTTCTTCTGCTCCTCGACCTGAGATTCCCGTTCCTGCCAGTCAGGCGCAGCCTGTTTGATGGATAGCGAGACGCGACGGCGCTCGTTTTCCTTCTCGGTGATCTTCACCTTGACCGGCTGGCCGATCGAGAGCTCCAACTCCGGAGACTCGACCCGGTGCACGGCGATCTCGGACACGTGCACAAGACCCTCGACCCCGTCGGCCACCGAAACGAAAGCACCGAAGGGCACCGTCTTGGTGACCACGCCGTCGACGACGTCACCCACTTCGTGCTCGCGGGCGAACACGTCCCAGGGGTCGTCACTGGTCTGACGGATCGAGAGTGAGATTCGCTCCCGATCCCGGTCGACCTCTAGAACCTTGACCGTGACCTTGTCGCCTACCTTGACCAGTTCGCCGGGATGATTGACGTGCTGCCAGGACAGCTCGGAGACGTGAACCAGGCCGTCCATGCCCCCAAGGTCGACAAAGGCGCCGAAGTTGACCACAGAGGAGATGACCCCGTCGCGGACCTCGCCCTCGCCGAGACCGTCCAGAAATGCGTTGCGCTCCTCGGCCTGTGCCTCTTCGAGATAGGCGCGTCGGGAGAGAACCACATTGTTCCTGGGGCGGTCGAGCTCTATCACCTTGGCGGTGATCGTCTGCCCGATAAAGGGGTCGAGGTCACGAACCCGGCGCAGGTCGACCAGTGAGGCAGGCAGGAAGCCGCGCAGGCCGATATCGACGATCAAACCACCCTTGACGACCTCGATGACCGTTCCCTCGACGGTTCCTTCCTGATCTGCAATCTGTTGGATCCTGCCCCAAGCCCGTTCGTACATGGCGCGCTTCTTGGAGAGGATGAGCCGCCCCTCGTCGTCCTCTTTGTTCAGGACGACAGCCTCGACCCGGTCTCCCACCTTGACCGCATCGTTGGGATCCACGTTGTTGCGGATCGACAGTTCCCGTGTCGGGATCAGACCTTCTGACTTGTAGCCGATGTCGATCATCGCGCCGTCGCCGTCGACACTGACCACGGTTCCCTCCACGATGTCGCCCTCTTTGAACTCGAGGACGGTGGCGGCTATGGCTCGCTCGAAGTCGTCGCCGATGTCATCGGGAAGATCGCTCAGGTCGGGGGCAACCAAGGCCTCCCGGCCGGACACCGACGTCGGGGCAGTGGGTTCGGGTGCCGCGGCTTCGGGTGCCGCGGCTTCGGGTGCCGCGCTGGACTCCGAATCGGACTCGACTTCTGCCGCTTCTTCCGGCGTCGCTTCGACTGAAACCGTCTCTTCCGGATCCGTCTCGGCTGCGATAGGAGCCTCGGGCTCGGGCTCCTCTGTGACCACGGGTGCCTCTATCTCGGGCAGATCCGCTGTGGTCGGGTCGGGCGCCGCTGCACTTTCCTCAGGTGTGCTCTCGGGCGCGATCTCTTGGTCTTTGGGCATGTGTAGGTGGTTACCTCCAAAAAGGAACTCTGCGAGCGCCGGGCCCACAGGCCCCCCAAGTGTACGCCGATCCTGGGAAAACCGCCAAGCGGATTGTCCCCATTTCCTCCCCCAGTGAGCGGAGCGAGCGTTGGGGAGGTGGCCCGTAGGGCCGGAGGGGGCCCAACGCCGCATGGCCGTCACCCCTTGACCGAAGCGAGATCGGGCCCGGTCCCCACATCCACGACCAGCGGCACATCGAGGCCGGCTACCCCTTCCATGGTCTCGACCACAAGCTTTTCGACGACGCTCAACTCGCCTTGAGGGCACTCGAGGATCAGCTCGTCGTGGATCTGGAGGATCAGAGCCGACTCGAACCCCCCTTCTCGCAAGCCCTGGTCGAGCTCGATCATCGCCTTCTTGATGATGTCAGCCGAGGTCCCCTGTACCGGGGCATTGAGCGCCATCCGCTCCCCCATCTGTCTGATCCGGAAATTGTCCGACTGCAACTCTGGGAGATAGCGCCGCCGGCCGAAGAGAGTGGTGGTGTAACCCTGGTTTCGGGCCAACGTCACCACCGACGCCATGAACTCTTTCACTTGGACGAACTGGGCGAAGTAGGCGTCGATGTGATCCCGAGCCTCGTCGCGGGAGATGCCGAGCCTGTCCGCCAGACCGAAAGCCTCCATCCCGTACAACAGACCGAAGTTGATCATCTTCGCTGTGTTTCGCTGCTCTCTGGTGACCTGATCCTCGGTTAGCCCCCACACCCGGGCCGCGGTCGCGGCGTGGATGTCCGATCCGATTCGGAAAGCCTCCTGCAGGAACGGGTCGCCACTCATGTGGGCCAGCACCCGCAATTCGATCTGTGAGTAGTCAGCGACCAGGAACTCGGCGCCCTCACCGGCCACGAACGCCCGACGAATGGTGCGCCCCGACTCCGAGCGCACCGGGATGTTCTGGAGATTGGGTCGGTCTGACGAGAGGCGGCCGGTGGTGGCGGCCATCTGGTTGAAACGGGTGTGGATCCGGCCGTCGGCCTCGATCAGCGGGAGGTAACCGTCGACATAGGTGCTGCGCAGCTTCTCCAGCTCTCGATATTCGAGGAGGGCGTCGACCAAAGGATGCTCCATCTTCTTGAGCACAGATGCGTCGGTGGAGGGCTTGCCCGTCGATGTTTTCTTGATCACAGGCAGCCCCAACTTGTCGAAGAGGATCAGACGCAATTGGTCGGTGGAGTTCACGTTGAACGGCTCACCGGCGAGTTCCTGGACCCGGGCATCGAGCAAGTTGAGGCGTTCGCGAAGGTCGGTGCCCATCTCCTCCAGGTAGGCGCGGTCGATTCCGATTCCAAAATGCTCCATTCGGGCCAGGACCGGGACCAGGGGCAACTCGAACTCGTCGAACAGCTCGAGCTCGGCGCGCTCGCCGAGCTCGGCGCGCATCATCTCCGCCAGCCTCCGCACCGCCTCGATTCGCCGGCCCTCGCGATCGAGGTCCGGGCCGGTGTCGAAAGGCAGCGTGCCCGCCGCCGCGTTGTCATCAGGTGATGCCAATTCGATGTCGAGCCATCGGTCGGCCATCGATTCGAGGTCGTAGGTGCGCTGTGACGGGTTCACGATGTAGGCCGCGAGGGCGGTGTCCATCTCGAGATGCGCAACGTCGTGATCGGCATCCAGCAGGGCGCGCACCAATTCCTTGAGATCGTGGCCCACCAACGAGGCCGAGCCCGACTCGAGTGCGGCGAGAAGTGGACCGGCGTCGTCCATGGGAACGATGACCGACTGGTTGGGACC
>JALYNX010000318.1 GCA_030772935.1 Actinomycetota bacterium
TAGACCTCCACTCTCATTCGACGGCGTCCGATGGTTCAGAGAAGCCAGCCGCCCTCATCGGGCAGGCAATCGAGATCGGGCTGACCGCCCTGGCGCTCACCGACCATGACACCCAGGATGGGGTTTCGGATGCCATGGCCGCTGCCCAATCCACCGACCTGGAGCTGATACCGGGAACCGAGCTTTCCCTGGAATACGACGCGGGCGGGATGCATCTTGTGGTTCTGTGGCTGGAACCGGGGTCAGGCCCGCTTCAGAATCGGCTGGCGGAGCTTCGTCTCGGCCGAGACCAGCGCAATGAGGCGATGGCTCAGCGTCTCAGCGAGCTGGGGATGCCACTGACCGCCGAGGAGATCCTCGAGGAGGGTGGTTCAGGAAGCATCGGACGGCCCCACATCGCGGCGATCATGATGCGCAAGGGTTACGTCGCAACCATCGAGGAAGCGTTCGAACTCTGGCTCACGTCGGGGAAGCCCGCGTACATCGGACGACCCCGGCTCTCGCCCGAGGAGGCAATTCAACTTGCCCGTGCTTCCGGCGGGGTGCCCATCCTCGCCCACCCTCACACTCTGGGAATCAACCGGGCCCATGAGATGTCAGATCTGCTGAACCGCCTCATCCCCGCCGGGCTCATCGGCCTGGAGGCGTTCTGCGCCGGCTATCGACGTCATGAAAGAGAGGGATATGCCGACCTGGCGCGCCGTTTCGGCCTCGTCCCCGCCGGGGGGAGCGACTTTCACGGCACCTACAAACCGGGTCTGAGTCTGGGCACCGGATACGGAGATCTGGTCGTCCCCGATTCCCTGGTCAACGAGCTTCGCTCCCACGCCGGAGCCGCATGAGCCGCCCGCTGCGCATGGGGGTGGCAGCCGCGGTGGTGGCCGGCAGCGTCCTGTTCTCGCGTCTGTTGGGGCTCGTCAGGGAGGCGCTTCTCGCCTCTCTGATTGGGGTCAGTGCGGAGGGCGACCTCTACCGCCAAGCCTTCACGATCGCCGATTTCCTCAACTATCTCCTGGCGGGTGCCTATCTGAGCATCACCCTGATCCCGATCCTCAGCCGCCACCTGGAACAGGGCGACGCGGACGGCGCCAACCGCGCCTTCAGCTCGGCTTTCCGATTCGTCTCCCTGGCGATAGCCGGGCTCACGATCGTGATGTGGGCGGCGGCGGACCCCCTGGTCTCATTGATGTTCCCGCAAGCTGTCGATCATGACCGGCTGGTCTCCTTGACCAGGCTGGTCCTCCCCGCTCAAGTCTTCCTCGTCGTCGGCGCGCTGCTGATGGCCGTGCAGTACACCCACCGCCGCTTTGTCATGCCCGCCCTGGCTCCGATCATCTACAACCTCGGGATCATTCTGGGTGGATTGGCGTCAGGGTTGTTCGGGGATACCAACGCGGAAGGATTCCTCTGGGGAGCGGTCGTTGGGTCGGCGGTCGGCAACTTCGGCCTGCAGTGGTTTGGGGCCAGGGCCACCGGCACCCGCCTGGTGCGGGTGCCGCGCGGTCAATCGTCCATTGGCGAATACCTGTTGCTGGCATTGCCCCTGATGCTGGGCCAGTCCATCGCGGTGCTCGACGAGCAGTTCGTGCGTTGGTTTGGTCAGATCGAGCAAGGAGCAACCTCCGCCCTCAGCTTCGCCAGGCAGCTCAACATGGTTCCGATAGGGGTGATCGCGCAGGCGGCGGGGGTGGCCGCATATCCCTTCTTGGCCCGTCTCGCCGCCCGCGGCGACACCAGGGGCCTGACCGCCACCACCTCAAAGGCAGCGCGCACGACCGTCTTCGTGGCCGCGGCCGCCACCGCGGCTCTTCTCGTCCTGGCCCGCCCGCTGGTGCGGCTCCTTTATCAGTGGGGGGCGTTCACCGCCGAGGACACCGAACTGGTCGCCCGCCTGCTGATGATCTACGCCCTCTCGATCCCGGCATGGGGCCTGCACCAGATCCTGTCCCGTCACTTCTATGCCAAGCGCAAGATGTGGACTCCGGTCCTGATCGGGACAGTGGGCACGGTGATCGCGGTGCCCGTGTGGTCCGGGCTCTACGAGCTCTCAGGTGTGGAGGGCTTCGCCATTGCTTCGGTGGTTGTGATCAGCTCCTACGCCATCGCGTTGTTGGTGGCCTGGGGCTTCGATTCAGGATGGCCGGCGGTCCGCGGAGTCGGGTTCTCACTTCTCCGGGGGCTGACAGCCGCCGCAGCCGCGACACTGCTCGCCCTGCCGGTGGTCAACGCGGTCTTCGGCCGGGAAGAACTGACGATCCTCGGAGGGCTGGGGGCTGCGGCACTGGGCGGGATCACCACCCTGGCCGGGTTCCTCGTCGTTGCCTTCCTGTTCCGGGCGCCAGAGTTGAAGGAGATCAGGGGGAAGGCCTGAATCAGAGAACGAGCCGCCCGACAGTCTCGCCGTCATCGATCTCGCCGGTGGGGACAAATCCGAGCTTCTCGTAGAAGGGGCCGGGTCCGCCCTCCCCCTCGACCCAGCTGGTGTAGAGCTCAACTCCACCACGTGCTCTCACCTCGTCGCAGGCGGCAATCACCGCTCCGTACCCGTATCCACGGCCCTGCTGCTCCGCGCCCACCATCAGACGCCATAGATAGAAGCAACGACCGTCCTCGTCATCGGGGTCGATTTCCAGCATCAAGAAGCCGACGACCTCGCCATCGGCCACGATCGCCCGCGGCCATGCGACATCTTTGTCGACCAGTGCTTGAGCCAGCGACCATGGATTGCGAGCGACGAATCCGCGTTGGCTCGGCGCCACGTCGAGAGCGAAGACGGCTGTCAGATTGTCTTCGTCGATGGGCTCGAGAGTGACCATGATCGGAGTGCCCGGTCAGGGACGGTCGGGCTCAACCAGTTCGAGCGGTGTGTCCGGCTCCTCGGGAAGGGCAAGCCTCATCCATGCGGGCAAGGCATGGCTGCCACCGCGCGGAAGACGACGAAGTGCCTGCTCTTCCCGTGTGATGTGGTCGAGGACCACGGCGATGAGCGCCGC
The DNA here is from genome assembly GCA_030772935.1 of Actinomycetota bacterium. GTDB lineage: Bacteria > Actinomycetota > Acidimicrobiia > Spongiisociales > ZC4RG35 > JALYNX01. The sequence continues at coordinate 2,994 of JALYNX010000318.1, forward strand.
CTCGAATTCGCCGGCACCACCTTTGATCCGAATTCCTTCAACCATCTGCAAGCTCCACTAGCTCGATCAAGGTACCACCGAGGTCATGGGGGTGGACGAAGGCGACCTGGGCCCCGCGCCCGCCAGTCCTCGGGGTCTCGTCTATGAGACTCGTGCCCTGAGATTTCAAATGGTCCAACGCCGCCGTGATCGACGCCACCGCGTACGCCACGTGGTGCAGCCCCTGTCCCCTTTTCTCGAGAAACCTCCCCACCGGGGTATCCGGCCTCAGAGGTTGAAGCAGCTGGACGAACGAGCCGCCCAGCGGGATCATCGCCTCCTCGACCCCCTGCGCCTCGACCACCTCGCGATACAACGGGACCACGCCGTACTTCGCCCCATAACCCGCGATCGCCTCATCGAGGTCGGTCACCGCGATTCCGACATGGTCGAGGTTGAGAAGTTTCATCGGCAAAGGCTATTGCCACCGCCCCTTTGGTGCGACCGGCCTCCCGGTAGCATCAGTTCGGAGGTCATCGTGAGCAATAGTGTCATCACCGGGATCGCCCGCACCCCTATCGGGAAATACGGTGGCGTTCTGACACCGCTCCGCGCAGTCGAGCTCGGAGGACATGCCATCGCGGCCGCGGTGAGCCGATCCGGAGTAGACCCGACCACCGTGGACGAAGTTCTCTTCGGCCAGGTCCTTCAGGCGGGGGAAGGTCAGATCACCGCCCGGCAGGCGGCCGTCAGTGGCGGTCTCCCGATGAGTGTTCCCGCTGTGACCATCAACAAGGTCTGCCTCTCGGGGATGTCCGCAATCGGGCTCGCCGACCGCGCCATCCGACTGGGTGAATCGAAGTTCGTGGTTGCAGGCGGAATGGAGAGCATGAGCAACGCCCCGCACTTGGTTCGCGAGCTGCGGTGGGGGGCCCGGATCGGCGACGCTGCCCTGACCGACGTCATGCAGCACGACGGACTGTTTTGCGCATTTGATCGATGCACCATGGGTGAGTCCTCAGACCGGAAGAACGACCGGCTGGGGATCGGCCGAGCTGAACAGGACGAATGGTCGGCCCGCAGCCATCAGCTCGCCGCCGAGGCTTCCCGCAGCGACAAGTTCGCCGGCGAGATCGTCGCGGTTGAGGTGCCTCAGAGAAAGGGCGACCCGTTGTCCGTCGACACCGATGAGGGGATAAGGGGCGACGCCACCGTTGCATCTCTCTCCGCCCTCCAGCCCGCCTTTGCACCCGGAGGCACCATCACGGCCGGGAACGCCTCACAAATCTCAGACGGGGCGGCTTCAGTCGTGGTGGCCGACCGGGTCGCAGCCGAGGCGTCGGGGGCCCCGATTCTCGGCGAGATCCTGGCCTACGGCCAGATCGGAGGCAGCGACGCCACCCTGCACGAGCGGCCGGCCGAGGCGCTTCTGGTCGCATTGAAGAAGGCGGGCTTGGAGGCGGGGGATCTCGACCTGGTCGAGATCAATGAGGCCTTCGCCGCGGTGGCGATCTGGGCGGCACGGATGCTCGACATCCCCGAGTCGAAGGTGAACGTTCACGGCGGAGCGGTGGCCCTCGGACACCCTCTGGGGGCAACCGGAGCCCGCATCGTCGTGACGCTGGTCAACGCCTTGCGGGCGCGTGGCGGCGGCGTGGGCGCGGCAACTCTCTGTGGTGGCGGGGGCCAAGGAGATGCCATCGTCGTCAGAGTGGAAGGCTGATGCCCGAACCGGTCGATCACAACCTCGGACTGGACCTGGTCCGGGTCACAGAGATCGCAGCGATGGGAGCCGCCCGATGGCTGGGGCGGGGTGACAAGGAGGCGGCCGACCAGGCCGCCGTCGATGGGATGCGGCTCCATCTCTCGACCCTCGACATCGACGGTTTGGTGGTGATCGGCGAGGGTGCGAAGGACGAGGCGCCGATGCTCTTCAACGGGGAACGGGTGGGAACAGGCAAGGGCATGGTGGTCGATGTGGCGGTGGACCCCGTCGACGGGACCAGCCTCACCGCTTCGGGAATGCCGGGTGCGATCACAGTCATCGCCCTTTCGGAAGGCCGGGGCTCGATGTACACCTCGGGCTCTCTGGTCTACATGGACAAGATCGCCGTAGGCCCCGAATCGGCCGGAACAGTCGATCTGGAGGCGCCGGTCGAGGAGAACCTGAGACAAGTGGCCAAGGCCAAGGGCAAGGACCTCAACGACCTTCGCGCACTCATCCTCGACAGGCCCCGCAACCAGCCCTATATCGATGGCGTGCGCCGTGCCGGTGGCAGGATCTCCTTGCTCCGCGACGGCGACGTGGCGGGGGCGATCTCAACCGCGCGGGAAGACACCGCTGCCGACATCCTTCTCGGAATTGGGGGCTCACCGGAGGCAGTGATCGCGGCTGCGGCCCTCACCTGCATGGGAGGGGAGATCCAATGCCGGCTTTGGCCCCGGGACGACGAGGAGCGAGCCCGGGCTGCCGACGAAGGGCTGGATGTCAGCCAGGTTCTCTCCACGCGTGACCTCATCGCTCCGGACAACGTCTTCTTCGCCGCCACCGGAGTCACCGGTGGCGAGTTCCTTCGGGCGGTCACCTTCCGCGGTGACCGCGTTGTCACCCACTCAGTGGTGATGCGCTCGAAAACGGGGTCGGTTCGATACATGGATGCCTATCACGACTTGGCCCGCCTTCGCGAGATCTCGGCTCTCACCATCGACTAGCCGATGCGCCGGCGCTCGAGCGGCGCCATATGAGCGTGACCCATCCACCGGCGACAATCAGAGCCGCAAGCCCGACTGCCCTGACCAGCACCCCGCTCATAGCCGAGCCTTCCAGCAGGAGAGACGACACCTGGACCACTCCCCCAACCGTGACGGCAGTCCCCACAGATCGGACCACCATCAGGATGGGGTCCACTTGCCGGCTCCGCGCCGTAAATGAGGCCGTGGCGAACTCCACGATCAGGACGATCAACAGCGCCTGGGCCCAAAAAGGAGGGGAAAGAGCCACGGGCAGAGCGGAGACGATCGCCAGTTGGAGGACGAAGGCAACAGCCGCAGCCGTGATCGATGCGGAGACGCCGTAGATCAACCCCGCCACGAGGAGCAGGGCACCGATGCCACCTACGAGGGCGCCCAGTCCCGACCCCTTGGCCGTCGGGATCGAGAGCACCAAGGCCAGGGCAAGGATCGACGCCAAGAACGCACTCAGCCGAGCCGTCGTCGCCATGACGTCCTCCATTGCTCGAGACGTGCGATCGGGACATCGGCCGGCTCGCCCGACCGCCAAATCGTGATCGGGACCCCCTCGGATGCCAGTCGGTCGCGCAAACGCTCCCGCTCCATGACCCAGATCCGGCGGCCAAGGGACCTGGCGTCATCGGTGGGCGCGGTCAGGGCAGGCTCGACATCGATCTCGATGACCGCGACATCGATCCCCGAACGGCGCATGGAGTGGATGAGCCCGGCCAGGTTGGGATCGAGGAGGGGAGTCAGGGCGATGACCATGGCGGGTCGCTTTGCAGCCCGAGCCACAGCCCGCTCGGCTGCGTCCCACCTCACCTTGCTCGGCGCTACCGACATTAGTTGCTCGAGGATTTGGCGACGATGGCTCTCGCCCATTCCCGGGTAGATCCAACGACAGAACCCGTCCAGCGTGACCAGCCCCAGCCGATGCCGGCGCCGTGCGTGGGCGCGCAGCAAGCTGGCCGCCATCCGGACCGAGCGGTCGACAACAAACTCGGTGTTCGTCCCGGTCTCGACCTGGGCGTCCACGAGGAGGACGATGTCCCCGTTGCGTTCCGGGTGTCGCTCGTTGACCCAGAGCGACCGAGCCCGCGAAGACACCCGCCAGTTGATGGCTCGAGGGTCGTCGCCATGCTGATAGGGGCGCATGTCGGCGAACTCCGACCCCGAGCCGCGACGAGTGGAAACCAGCTCGCCCACATGAAGGTTGGTCTCGAGAGGGTTCAGCAAGCGTCGCAATGTCGTTTCCACGGGAAGGACCACCAGCTGCCCGAGTTGCAGGCTGGTGTGGCTCAGCTCGAACATTCCGAGCAGAGAGTCGGCATAGACCCTGATCGGCCCCAGCTCTCTTCGGCCCCAACCGCTCGGTGACACGCTGAGAACCGCATCCGCAACCCGGCTCGTCGAAACCAGGAAGAGGGTCTGGTCACCTACGAGACGCCCGCCCTCGGTGGAGACCACGTCCGTCCTGTCCAGGCCCAGATCGACGTACACGGCGCCGAGCGGATGGTCACTTTCCAGGTGCACGGCCACCTGGTACTCGCCACCTTCCACCATCGACGACGAAATCGGGTCGAGCCGGGCGGTCAGCGTCGGAGTCACCAGACCGGTGAGGCCGACAACTGCAAGGGCGAGAAGCGCACCCCCGATCAGGGCGGGCCGCGGATCGCCAACTGCCAGAGCCGCTCCAAGACCAACCAACCCCGCGGTCACGTAGGCACGCAACCTCGGGGAAGGATTGGCCCTCATGGCATATGAGCGGAAGGAATTGCGGGAGGGCTCGGCACTTGCTCCAGCACCTCTTCGATCACCCGCTCCTCACTCAAATCCTGAGCCCAGAACTCGGGCCTGAGGATGAGTCGATGGGCCAGGGCAGGCACCGCCACCTCCTGGACGTCGTCGGGAAGCACGAAGCCTCGTCCCGCCAGCGCCGCCTTGGCCCGGGCGAGCTTCATGACTGCCAGCGAGCCTCGAGGGCTCGAGCCCACCCGAACCCGGCCCGAGGACCTGGTTGCCGCGACCAGCTCGACGATGTACCTCCCCACCGACTCCGAGACGTGGACCTCCTCGACCACGGTTTGCATCGCCATGAGCGTCGTGCGGTCGACGACCACCTTCAGCTCGACATCATCCGTTCCCCGTTTCGCACGTCGGTCCAGCATCTCCCACTCGGCGTCTGGCATCGGGTAGCCAATTCGGGCTCTCATCAGGAAGCGGTCGATCTGGGCTTCGGGCAGGGGGTAAGTGCCTTCGTACTCGATCGGGTTCTGGGTGGCTATGACCAAGAATGGCGGGCCAAGGGGACGGGTCACGCCGTCTGCGGTGACCTGTCGTTCCTGCATCGCCTCCAGCAAAGCTGCCTGGGTCTTGGCCGGCGCCCGATTGATCTCATCGGCGAGCAAGAGGTTCGAAAAGACCGGTCCTGGCCTAAACCCGGGGAGACCGGTGCCGGGATCGAGCACGAGTGAACCGGTGATGTCCATCGGCATCAGATCAGGTGTGAACTGGACCCTGGCGAAATCGAGATCGGTTGCCGCGGCGAAGGAGCGCGCAACCAGAGTCTTGGCCAACCCGGGAAGGTCCTCGATCAGAATGTGTCCGTCGGCGAGGATTGCCAGGAGCATGAGCTCGAGAGCGTGACGCTTGCCGTAGACCGCCTTCTCGACCTCGTCGAGGATCGAGCCGGCCAGCTGCCCCACGGCCCCGGCGTCGACCAGGGGCAAGCTCACAGCCGCTCCAGCTCAGAGACGAGCTGATCCAACTCACCGCGGCGGAGAGCTCCCTCCCTACCCGTGACCCATCTCCACGGTTCTTCGCCAAGCGAAGCCATCGCCTCCGGAGACTCGAGGCTGAGTCCGTGCCGCCGCAGCCGGTGGGTCGAGATGCGCTCCAGCACCAGGCGCAGCCTTTGTTCCCGACCGGGATTGCCGGCCACGGCCTCCGCGGTGGCTCTTTCCGCTTCGGAGAGCGAACGTGGCAGCCGGGTCGGGCTGGTGGACCGGGCTTCAAACAAGCGCCGGTCGGTCCCGGTGCTCCCCGTAGGAACCGCGCGGGCTAGCCAGACAACTATCAAGACGAGAAGTATCTCCCACATCCACAGCTCCTGGCCACGCTGCAGTTGAAGGAGAAATCCTGCTGCCAACGCCGCCGCCAAGAGTGCAGTGACCAGGATCCGAATCATTGGCGTATCCCCTTCCGCAGGCGGGATGATGCCAGCTCGGCTTCCCTCGCGGCTTCGACCGACGGCTCATCCGGCCCGAACCGGGCGTCTGCATGTCGACCTGAGAGGAGTGAGAGATCCTCCTGATCGAGACCCAGCGCTGTTCCGGCCCGCCCGGCGTGTCGCGCCGCGGTCTCCGCCTCTCCCCGGAGAACACCGGCCTCACCGATCTTCTGCTCGAAGTCTCGATACGCATCGAGGATCCTTCCTCTTGGACTGGAGTCCGCGAGCTGAGGGGGCGCGACGGACAACGCAGGGCCGAGTGGCGATGAGTCAACGGTCTCCGCCAAATCCTGGAATGGGGGGGCCACCGACCTGATCGACAACCCCACCCGGGTGAGGGCGACGGCGATAATCCCTGCCACCAACAGGCTGAGCAGCCACGCGCTGTTTCGGGAGCTTTCAGCGATCGGTTGCTCGCCGACCTCGCCGACCACCTCGGAGGTCTCCGGGAGGAGCGTCCCGGCGACGGATCCCATGTAACGGGCGATCACCGCGAAGACGAGCACCCCGAGCAGAAGCACCATGACTCCGCGTCGTTTGTGCTCCCGGGGCGGCCGTGTCTCTCTGACTGACAGGGCCATGATGATCGCACCCATCACCGCCGCGATCAGAACCAACCAGGTCGCAACGGTGGTCACATCGACGTCGGGACGCCAGGCCGCATCGAGGAGCGGCTCCTCGACGCCCCGGCCGGGCACCGAGTTGGCGGCCACCGAGACCAGGAGCCCCAACGTCAGGATGCCGAGCGCACTCAACGTGATCGACAAGATGCGAACCGAGCGTCTCATGTCAGCAGGTTACGGATTACGGAGCGGCAGCCCGGCCGACCGGAAACCTAATGCCGGCCGACGTCAATCAGGTCACAACTCCATGCGCCCGGTGAGGGCCCGGCCCAGGGTCAACTCGTCGGCGTAGTCGAGGTCCCCGCCCACCGGCAGACCCGAGGCGAGCCGGGTCACCCTGACCCCTAGAGGCTTGAGCTCTCGCGCGATATACATGGCGGTAGCGTCCCCTTCGACAGTCGGGTTGGTGGCCAGTATCAACTCGGTGATGCCCTCGGGGCCGATCCGGGCCTTCAACTCTTCGATGCGGATCTGCCCCGGTCCGATGCCATTGATCGGAGACAGCGAGCCGCCGAGAACGTGGTACCGGCCCCTGAACTCCTGGGTGCGCTCCACCACAACCACATCCTGCGGGCGCTCGACCACACAGACCAAGGAGACGTCTCTTCGGGAATCACGACAGATCGAGCACTCTTCGCCCGCGGCAACGTTGAAGCAACGAGCGCAAAGGCTGACCTGCTCTCTCATGTCGACGATGGCCGTCGAAAGTCGCCTGGCGTCGGTCTCTTCGACCGCGAGTAGATGAAAAGCAAGCCGCTGCGCGGTCTTCTGGCCTATCCCCGGGAGGCGAGCCAGCTCGTCGATCAGCCTCTGGACGGGTCCCTCGAACATCAACCGAGCATGCCGCCGAGGTCGAGGCCACCGGTCAGCCCACCCAGCTCTTCGGATGCTGCGGCGGCTGCCGCCTCACGCCCCTGCCGAACCGCAGCCAGGACGAGGTCCTCGAGCATCTCGATGTCCTGAGGATCGACAACTTCGGGCGAGATCGTGATCCCCACCAGCTCCTGTGCGCCGGTGACCGTTGCGGTCACCATCCCGCCGCCGGCACTGCCGACGAATGTCCTCTGCGCCAGCTCGGCTTGGGCGGCAGCCAGTTGCGCCTGCATCTGCTGGGCCTGCTTCATCAGCTGCCGCATATCCGGTTGGCGGTTCATGGATCGGAGCGTACTTGGTACCTGGTACTTGGCACTTGGACCAAGCAGACGCCGGTCGGTCGGTTGCTACCGCCCTCGTCCGAGCTTCACTCGTCTACTTCCTCGGCGCCCAGCTCGTCCACGAGAAGACTCGTCGGATCGGTGGCTCGCTCGGATCGCTCTTCTAGGTCGGTGATGTCGATCTGAGTGGTTTCAGTTGGCGAGCCCTGTCGTGATCTGAAACGGACCTTCACCTCGCCACCGAGCAGGTCACTGGCTCGGGTAGCCACGATGGCTGCCACGGCATCATCCTCCTGAAGTGACTGGAGGTGGAAATCGTGGGCGACCTCCAGGGTGATGATGTCACCTTCCACCGACACCGGCACCGCCTCGCGGAAGAACGCCCAGCGCCGGGCCCCGAGGACATCGCGCAGACTTCCGAACAGGCCGGGCCATACCTTTTGCAGCTGTGCGAAGGAGACCTCCGAGCCGTTGCCGCTGGTTGGTGGCGCGGCTTGGGGAGTCTCAGTCGTGGTCGTCACCACCTCCTGATCAGCGTCTGCATCCAGGCGTGGGGTCTCAGTCACGACCGGTTGCGGATCCGGAGTGACCGGCCGCGTCTGTCCACGCTCCAAACGCTCGATCCTGCTCAGCAGAGCGGCGGTGTCACTGGCCGTCTCTGGCCTCGTCAGCTTGATCAGAGCCAACTCGGTCATCAGACGCTCCTCACGGCCCTCCCGCAACCTGACCAGCGCTTCACCGAGGAGGTCGACGGCACGAAGCACGTCACCCGAGGGCACCAGGTCGGCAGCCTTGCGCCACGCTCCGTACACCTCCGGCGGCTCGTCGGCGATCTCGGCGAGGTTGGGTGCGTAGTGGGCGAGAAATGCCCCACGAAAGAATGCGACCGACTCAGCCACGAAACGGCGAAGGTCAACCCCGTCAGCTGAGAGCTCAGCCACCAATTCCAGAGCGCTCTTCGCATCCTGTCCGGCCACCGCCTCGACGAGTCTCATGAACGCCTCGGAATCGGCAAGCCCGAGGGCACGGCGAACCCCGGCCACCTCCACCGACCCCGCCCCCAACGCCGCCACCTGTTCGAGGAGGGACAGCGAATCCCGAACCGACCCGCCGGCATGCCGCGCAATGGCGAGCAGGGCGGCGGCGTCGAACTCATAGCTCTCACGCTCTGCGATGACGCTGAGGTGGCCTGCCAAATCCTCGACCGGGACCGGGTGAAAGTCGAACCGTTGGCTGCGGCTCCGGATGGTGTCGAGCAGTTTGTAGGGCTCGGTTGTCGCCAGGACGAAATGGACGTGCTCCGGAGGCTCCTCCAAGGTCTTCAACAGGGCATTTCCCGCCGCCTTCGACAGCATGTGCGCTTCGTCGAGGACGAATACCCGCTTCGAAGTGGCGGTGGAGGCCACCGTGGTCACGCTCACTCTGATGTCGCGTATGTCATCGATCGAGTTGTGGGAGGCCGCGTCCAATTCCAGGACATCGAGCGACGTGCCATCGGTGATCGAAACGCAACTCAAGCACTCGTTGCATGGGGCGCCCTGGGGCCCGCGATTGGTGCAGTTGAGGGCCTTGGCCAGGATGCGGGCGGTTGTCGTCTTGCCGGTGCCGCGGGGTCCGCTGAACAAATAGGCATGAGCCACCCGGCCATCGGCTATCTCCCGGGCGAGGGTGGTGGTCACGTGAGACTGGCCGATCACGTCGTCGAATGACTGAGGCCGGTACTTCCGATAGAGGGCCTGATACTCCACTTGGTTCCCACGGTACTTGGTACTTGGTACTTGGTACTTCGACAAGAGCGACTGTTTCGCGAACCCGCGCCAGAGTCGATCGACACCGGCTTCCCCTTTGGTTATGGCGCCCATCCGTCGATACTTGGCCACGTGACCCAACCACTCGTCGAAGAGACAAGAGCCGACTCCGTCGAGGCTCCTCCCGCGGTTTGGGCGAAAGGCCTGGTGCGAAAGTTCGGAAAGACCGTGGCCGTCGACCACGTCGATCTCGCTGTCAGACAAGGCGAGTTCTACGGCTTGCTGGGACAGAATGGCGCAGGCAAGACCACGACCATCAAGACAATCGTTGGTCTGCTCCGTCCCAACGAGGGCTCGGTTGGGGTCGGCGAGTTCGACACCTGGAAGTCGCCCACCGAAGTCAAGTCCAGAATCGGTGTCCTCCCCGAGGAGTTCAACCTCTACGAGCGGCTCACCGGTGCCGAATTGCTCGACTTCACTGCGGCCATGCACGGCCTCAGCAAGGATGAGGCGACCCGGAGACGTGACGAGCTGCTCGACCTCCTCGATCTGCTCGACGAAGGGTCGAAGCTCATCGGCGACTACTCCCGGGGCATGCGCAAGAAGATCGCCCTCGGAGCGGCGATCATCCATCGCCCTCCTGTGCTCTTCTTGGACGAGCCCTTCGAGGGTGTCGATGCGGTTTCGGCCCGTCTCATCAGAAGCCTTCTGCAAAGGGCGGCCCAGGGCGGCACCACCATCATCTTCTCCTCTCATGAGATGCACCTCGTCGAGAGGCTCTGCACCCGGATCGGGATCATGGTGCAGGGACGATTGACCATCGAGGAAACACCCGAAGGCCTTTGTCGTTTGATGGGTGTCGACAATGTCGAAGACGCATTCATCGCCGCCGTCGGAGGGAAGACACCGGACGAATCGTCGTGGTACGCCGGTTAGCCGGGCTCAAGGCCCGGCTCACGTGGAACGGTGTGCGAGGCGACGTCCAACGCCGGTTTGGCCTTCCGATCGCGCTGATCCTCCTGACCTGGCTCGGGGTGTGGCTCGCCGACAACCACCTGGAGTCCGCTCGGGCCCTTCAGTCCCAGAGCCCCGAAGCCTTTGCCAGCTACATGGGGTGGGTCGCGCTGTTCACCTTTCTCGCCTGGGTGGCCCTGCCCGTAGTGATCTTCCCCCTCGACGAGAACTTGGACCCCCAGCAGCTTGCCGTGCTCCCGATATCCGCCAATCAAATGGTCGCGGGACTGGTGGCCGCCAGCTTCATCGCTCCTTCCACAGTGATCCCGATTCTCCTGGTCGGTTCGAACACTGCGGTCCTGGCCGACGGGTGGTGGATGGTGCTTCCCGCATCGTTGGTCTTCTTCGGACTGCTGGCCGTGGGTGGTCAACTGTTCTCCGCAGCCATTTCCGCAATCCTGCGCACCAGGCGTGGTCGCGACATAGCCACCTTCCTGATCCTCGGCATCGCCGGCGGATCGTTCCTCCTCTACCGATCCGTGAGCGAGATGGTCGCCAACGACGGCCTCACCGCGGCCGCCACTAGTCATCCCATCACCGACTGGTCGCTCCTGATTCCCCCGGTCGCAGTCCAGCAGGCAATGCTGGAGGCGGCGGAGGGCAATCCCGTTCCGGCGCTGATCGCTCTGACCGCGGCTGTCCTTGGTCTTCTCGCCATGACCTCGCTCTGGAAGAGACTCCTCGGATGGCTCCTGACCACCCCGGAGCAGCGGAACAAGCCGGCTGCCCGCGCCCGACGCAGTGGCATGGCCTACGGGCCGTGGGGGGTGGTGGCGACGCTGGCCCGAAAGGAGTTCCGCTTCTACATACGAGACCCTCGTCAGCGTTTGGTCTGGACCGGGACCGTCATCTTCGTCGGGCTCGCCATCGGTGGTGTCGTGATGAATGCCACCGGTTTCTTCGATTTCCGGGAAAGGGAGTGGGCCCCTCTGGTGGCGCCGGTTCTCGTCCTGTTCGTCGGCCTCCCGATTGCTCTCAATCTGTTCGGTTGGGAGCGCAATGCAGCGAGCTATCTCTTCGTCCTCCCCACCAAGCCCCGGCAGCTGCTGTTGGGCAAGAACCTCGCAGTGGCGACCGCCCTGGGCATCGAAACCGCGGTGCTGACCATCGGTCTCGCCGTGTTCTCCGGCCATTGGCGATGGCTGTGGCTCGCCTTTCCGTTGACCGTGGCCGCGATCGGATGTCAATTGGCGGTGGGCAACGTGGTTTCGGTCCTCGCCCCACTCCGTCTCCCACGGGAAGGCACCGATGTCTTCGCCCAGTCGACCGAACAGGGCTGTCTGGCGATAGTCAGCCAAACAGTGTCCTTCTTTGCAATCGGGCTCCTCTTGGTCCCTCCAGCGTCGGTTGCCGTGCTCACAGTGGAATTCGGTGAGGCGATCAACCCTTGGATCACTGCCGTCCTCGCTGTCGTCTGGGGCCTGAGCCTCTACCTGATCTCACTGCTACTTGCCGGGAAGCTCCTCAGGCGCAGGATGCCCGAGGTGCTCGCCTGGGTTCAGGTGACGTGATCTGAATCATGGCCGAATAGCTGTCGGCTCCCCTCACCTACCCTGATCCCACGATGAGCGGACTGCTGCGACGGACCCGCATCGAGCGGGAGCGGCTTGAAGACGAGTTGCTGGCGCCGAACGCCACCCGGTCCGCCGAGTCACGGGGGCGCACCGAGCCCGAGGACGACGACGAATTCAGGACCGCGTTCGAGCGTGATCGGGACCGCGTCATCCACACCAAGGCCTTTAGGCGCCTCAAGCACAAGACACAGGTCTTTCTCAACCCGGACGGCGATCACTTCGTCACCCGGATGACCCACACCATCCAGGTGACTCAGGTGGGTCGAGCCATGGCCCGCGCCCTAGGGCTCAACGAAGATCTGACTGAGGCGATATGTCTCGCCCACGACGTAGGGCACTCGCCATTCGGTCACACTGGCGAGGAGGCCCTCACTCCCTTCGTGGAGGGCCCATGGCTGCATTCCGAGCATGGTGTCCGCACTCTGGAGCTCCTCGAGCCACAAAACCTCACCTACGAGGTCCTCGACGGCGTGCGTGCCCACTCCTGGAAGGTCGACCCTCCTCCCGGCACCCCGGAGGGATGGCTGTGCCGTTACGCCGATCGGATCGCCTATCTCACCCACGACGTTGCCGACGCCCTCCGCGCTGGAATCATCGAGTATCACGAGATACCCACCACGGCGTTGGCCCGTCTCGGTGCGACCTCGAGAGAGTGGATCGACTCGATGGTCACATCCATCATCGAGACCAGCTTCGCCGCCGGAGAGGTGTCATTGGATCCACAACTTCTCGAGGTGATGGACGAGCTGCGCACGTTCATGTTCGAGCGGGTCTATCTCCGACCCGAGTTCGAAGGTCAGAAGCAAAAGGCGATCAGTGTCATCGAGGATCTCGTCGTGCACTTCTCCAACCACCCCGAGAGTGTCCCCGACTCATTCACTACCCCTACGGCCGATGCCTTGCACCGGGCTATCGACTATGTGGCGGGCATGACCGACAGGTTCGCCCTCAACACCCACGACCGGCTATTCCGGCCGACTTTGCTCGACTGATCTGGGTTTAACCTCCCCAGTCCGTGCTTTCGATCCAGGACCTGCACAAGGCATTTGGTGACGTCGTCGCCCTCGACGGCTGCTCCTTTGGGGTGGCGCGGGGGACCATGCTCGGGTTTCTCGGCCCCAACGGCGCAGGCAAGACCACGGCGATGCGCTCGGTCTTCGGTCTGATGCGGCCCGATTCCGGCGAGGTGACCTGGGACGGCCAATCGATCGGCCTCGAGCAACGCAAGCAATTTGGCTACATGCCGGAGCAGCGCGGCCTCTATC
>JALYNX010000319.1 GCA_030772935.1 Actinomycetota bacterium
CGTGAGGCGGGTATCGGTCCGCCGGAATCTCGAACCTCGATGACGCCGGTCGAGGCCGATCTGCTGACCACCACTCTGATCTCATTGCCGCCGTAGCGGATGGCGTTGGTGACGAGATTGCGCACGATCTGAGTGAGCCGGGTCGGATCAGCCCACACCGTGATATCGCCCTCCCAGGCGATCTTGCGAGAGGCATCCCGCCCGGCCGATTCCGCCATGTCGGCTAGATGCTTGGTGACGTCGACGTCGGTCGGGAAAACGCTCATGGTCCCGGCTTCGAGTCGGGTGACGGTCAAGAGGTCGTCGACGATGCTCGAGATGTCCGCCGATTGGCTGGCGATGAGCCGGACCAGGGATCGGGCCTCGGCCGGTTCGAAGCCGTCCCAGGAATCAGCGAGTTCCGTGGCGAAGCCGAGCACCGCCGCCAGCGGAGTCCTGAGCTCGTGGCTGATGCTTGCCAGAAAGTCCCGTTTCTCGTGATCCAATGCCTCGAGCTCCGAAACCCGCACCTGGGCGAGTTCGGTCTCTCGCCGGGCGCGCTCCACCTGGAAGCGGGTCGCGACCATACGTGACCGCTTTTCGGCCTCGTCGGTGTGGAGCGCTCCGTCCAGCCGGTGGAACTCGCGATACGCAGCCAAGGCTGCAGCATGATCGCCGAGCGCTTCGAAGAGATCGGCCCGCAGCTCGGTTGCCCGAGCCGCCGCGCGTTTCATGTCGATCTTCTCGCTCTTGGTCACAATCTGATCGAGCGCAAACCCGGCTTCGTACAGCTGACAGTCTTCGATGAGCCATCCGGCGCGGTCGAGGGCTATCTCGACGGAAAGCTGGTCGAGCCCACCGATGTTGGCGGCGTTCTCTGCCTCAGCAGAAGAGACCAGCGCCTCGGCGCGCCTTCCGGCCGCGGCATGGAGCTGCGCCGCCAGTGACTTGCCGTAGGCGAGGGTGTGACGGCCGTCCTCGCCGAGTCGTTCCCCTCTTGCGACGATTGCGACGACCAGCTCCCCGACTCGAGAGATCAGGGCTTCACGCTCCGCCCCTTCGGCATCCTTGGCAATGACCAGAAGTTCGAAGCCTTGGTTGATCAGCGTGGTGCCGATGCGCAACTGGTCCCCGAGAGACCTGTAGGCGGCTTCTGCCTGTTCGAAGATATCGAGGGCTTCCTTGTGACGCCCCTCGTGGCTCAATGCAATGCCAGTCAGGTTCGTCAGAAGACCCATCCCCAATTCGTCGTTCACCAGCTTGAGGGGGGCCGCTGCTCTCTCGAGGTACTCCAGGGCAGTGGCATTGTCGCCGACATCGCCATAGAGGTCGCCAATCGCCATGAGGGCATTGCCGACGCCCTGCATGTTGCCCTCCAACTCGAAGTGGGCTCGGGCCGACAACTGGTCGTCGAGGGCCTCGTCGAGACGCCCCAGTGAGCTGTATGCCCAACCGCGGTTGTGCAGGGCCCAGGCTTGGCCAAGGCCGTCGCCGATGGCTTTGGCCAGCATCAAGGCCTCGTCGGCCACTTTGACTGCTTCGTTGGAGTCGTACTCGTAGAGAGCAGCGCACAGCTCGTTCAAGGCAGCCAAACGCACGCGGTCGTCCCGGGCGGCGTCTACCCGCCCTCGTTTGGTGGCCAGGGTGTCCATCGGGTAGTGAATCGTCAAACAGACGCCACTACTTGATCAAACTGCCGGCGACGTTGCCGGCCGACTTTGGCCTCGACCAACCGTCGCCGAGTCACGGATAGCCAACCTCGCGCACACACCGTCTCGGCCAAACAGACGCCGGTCGGCCGGAGCTTCCGCCGCGTTTGCGTTCCTTACACCATGTAGGAGCGGTGGGGGGTTGTCTCGGTGAGGATGGCTCGATCGGCGGCGAATGGCGTGAGGTCGACGTCGGTGACGCCGTCGATCGCCAGATCGCTCAGGACCCGGCCCAGTAGCGAGGCGAACTTGAAGGCGTGGCCGGCGCCGACCGCAGCGAATATCCGCTCGTGTCCCGGCATCCGGTCGACGACGAAATCGCGATCAGGGGTGAGGGTGTAAAGACAGGTCTTGGCCAGGTGGATGTCGCCATCGGCACCGGGAAGATGCTTGCTAACAAAACCGCGAATCGCTTCGTTCACATCCGAGCGGGGCTCAAAGCTCCGGTGGTCGGGGTCGGTCACGATTTCACAGCGATCCCACGCGACCTTGACCGCCGGCTCTCCGAAGATCGGGAATCCGTAGAAGCTCGGCACGTCCATCCAGATCCAGATCGGGAACCGAC
>JALYNX010000320.1 GCA_030772935.1 Actinomycetota bacterium
GGATGGCGCCCAGGAGGTAGGCGGCGGAATAGGGGTTCGATGCCGGACGATGGCTTGGGTCGTGGAGCCCGGTCCGAAACCAGATGATCGCTAGCAACAGGCTGTTGAACCCATATGCAATCGCGAACCCTTCCGAACCCGAGCCAGGGACACTTCCGGCGAACACCGCCATCACGGCGACCGTCAGCATCTGAGTGAAGGTGAAGACCCGGACACTGACGTCGTCGGTGCCGTGCAGGTCGTAATAGAAGGTTCCATTGATCCACGACGACCAAACCGCGTAGAAGAGAAACACGAACCAACCCACTCCCGACCATGTGGGATGCTCGGCGAGACGGTGAGCCAACTGGGAGATGAGGACGACGAAGACAAGGTCGAAGAAGAGCTCGAGGAAGGTCACCCGACGATCCACGGGGCGGTCTTCGTATCGGGCCGGCGGCTGCCACCAGCGCCGAAACGTGGTTCGTTCGGTCACAGCCGGGAAATTACCCGATCACCTCGAGGAACTACGCGGTCAGACGGCGTTGACGAGGGGCGCGACCTTGGTGCCGAAGAGCTCGATTGCCCGCATCACCTTGTCATGGGGCAGGGTGCCGACGCTGATATGGAGCATGAAACGCTGAATACCGAGGACGTCGCGCATCCGGATGATCTTGGCCGCCACAGCTTCGATGTCGCCGAGAACCAGCGAGCCTTCAGGGGCCCGCATCATGTCGAACTGCTGGCGTGTCATCGGCCCCCAACCCCGCTCCCGTCCGATCGTGGACATGGCCACCGCATAGGAGGGGTAGTACTCATCAGCGGCTTGTTCGGAATCGTCACCGATGTAGCCATGGGCGTGAACCGCGAGCGGAACCTGCGCCGGGTCATAGCCAGATTCGACCAAGTTCCGGCGATGGAGGTCGGCGAAGTACGAGAAACGGTCGGGGTTGCCTCCGATGATGGCGAGGGCCACCGGGAGCCCTCTGCTGGCGGCCCGAACGATCGACTCTGGCGTGCCCCCAACTCCGACCCACACCGGCAGCGGATCCTGCTCAGGACGGGGATAGATCGGCTGGTCTGAGAGTGAGGGGCGATGCTTGCCCGACCAGGTCACTCGTTCGTTGTCCCGTATCGCCAACAGCAGGTCGAGCTTCTCGCTGAACAACTCGTCGTAATCGGACAGCGAATAGCCGAAGAGCGGGAAGGACTCGATGAATGACCCCCTCCCTACCAAGAGCTCGGCTCTCCCCGAGGAAACCAAGTCGAGGGTTGCGAAATCCTGAAAGGTGCGCACCGGGTCTGCCGAGCTGAGGATGATCACCGCTGGGGTGAGACGGATTCGATTGGTTCTGCCGGCGGCGGCAGCAAGCACCACTGCGGGGGACGAGGCTGCAAAGTCGGGACGGTGGTGCTCCCCCACCCCGTAGACCTCGAGCCCAACCTCCTCGGCAAGAACGATCTCATCGAGGACCTGACGAAGCCGCTCCCCATGGCTGATCTTCTCCCCTGTCAACGGGTCGGCGTAGGTCTCGGCGAAGGTGGTGATCCCAAGTTCCATGTTCAGGACACTCCAGCGGTCAGTGCGGCGAGGTTATTCCCACGACCCGTGGGCGGTCAGCCTCCGAAATGGGCGTCCAACTGCTCGAACTGCTCCCTGAAGGTGCGTCGGGCCAGGCGCGGGTAGATCCATCTCACGATTCCGGGCGGACGCTGAAACGTGGCGGTCGTGACCTGAGTGACCCTGGAGCCGGCTCCGTCGGTTTCGACCCCGAGCCGGATCAAGCGCTCCTGGAACTTATCGGTGGCACGCCAAACGATCACCCGATCGCCTAGTTCGAGGACCTCTACCTCTCCGTCGAACTCGATGCGCCCACCACCAGGGCGATCCAGATGCTGATGGAACCGGAACCTGGCTCCTACCTCGACGCCGGACCCCTCGACCTGCTCCACGGTTTCGACATTCAGGCACCACAAAGGATCGTTGCGGGTGTCCGAGACGAAATCGAAAACCTGGTCAGGGGACTCGGCGACGTGTGCCGAAACTTCAATCGGGCGCATGGTGTGATTGGCCACACGCCGACGATAGGCCCATCATCTGTCGAGACGCATCCGCAATGCTGCAACCCGTAGTTTCGACCCGAGGTAGGAGGTTCGACATCACCACAGCCAGAAACCAAGAGGGTCTCGATGTGCAGTTCCGGGACGATCCCGAGCGCCACCGGTATCTGGCCGAAATCGACGCCCAAGAAATAGGGATGGCCGTCTACCAGCTTCGATCGGGTCGACACATCTTCGTTCACACCGAGATCAACTCCGAGTATGAGGGAAAGCGTGTGGCCTCGGCGCTGGCCCGGTTCGCCCTGGATGACGTCAAGGCACAGGGTGGGATGATCGTGCCGCTCTGCCCGTTCATCGCCTCCTGGATCGAGACCCACCCCGACTATCAGTCGATGGTCGA
>JALYNX010000321.1 GCA_030772935.1 Actinomycetota bacterium
ACGCGGCCCTCGGCCGTATCGCTGAGAAGGCTGGGACGTGATGGATCTGCTGGACCTGGTGCGACCTGGAGCAGTGGCCGGGGCCGCACTTACGGCGCTGGTGGGGTGGGTGCTCTCCGATTCGGAGAGTCAGGGCTGGCGTTTGGCGCTTGCCGTCACCGCGATCGCTGGGATCGTGGCCGCCTCGAATGTTCACAATGACCGAAGGGACATAGTCGCTGATCGGCGCAATGGCCGCGACCGGCCTTTGGCAGACGGCCGACTCACCGATCGACAGGCAAGGTCCGTCTTTGTGGTGTCGAGTGCCCTTGGCTTGGCGTCGGCGTTAGCCCTTGGTAGGTGGTCGTTGGTAGTGGGTGCTGTCCTCCTTGGCCTAGGGATGGCCTACTCAGGTCCGCTCCGTCAGATTCCTCTGGTCGGGCATGTTGTCGTAGCCGGGTTGTTCGCGGCGGTTGTCGGCTTCGGGGCGGTGGCCGCCGGTGGCTCGCTGGGTCGCAACGGTCCGGCAGCGGCTGTGGTCGTCTTCGCCTTCATCCTCATGCGGGAGGTTCTGAAGTCGGTTCCTGACGCGGTGGGAGATCTTGAGAGCGGTGCTCGCACTGCTGCGGTCGTTCTCGGTCGTCATCGAGCGCTGGCTTTGGTTCGTGTGCTTGCACTGGTTGTGGTCCTTGCGTCGCTCGCTCCGGCGTTGTTTGTTGGATCCTGGGCCTATCCCGCCCTCGCCATGTTCGGGATTGTGGGGCCGACGCTCTGGCTGCAAGCGGCGATCGCAGGTGAGCCCGACGATGAAACCGTTCGCGCCACTCTGAGCCGTTCGGGTGTCGTCTTCCTCACCGGACAGCTGACCCTGTTGGCCCTCGCCGTGTGAAAGAACGAGATGATCACCGGACCCTGGTCTGGGTCTTGGCTAGCGGCGGCGGCCTTCTCGGCGACTTCCAGTCAGACTGGGATTGGGCACGTAAGCGTCGAGCCGGTTCTGGATTTCCACGAGGGCCGGTCGTTCCCCTGCCTCGAAGCCGTCGACCGCCTCACGGATCGCCGCGATGTGGTCCGGGGTCGAGCCACAGCACGCGCCCACGATCCTGGCGCCAGACCGCAACGCGAGGTCGACGTAGTCGCCCATTTCCTCGGGGCGAATCGGGTAGGTGAGCCCGCCTTCGGTCTGATAGAGGGGGATTCCGCAATTCGCCTTGGCGATGGTCACGGCTTGGGGTGCAACCTCCCATATGGCGTGAGCAGCCGCTACCGCATCACCAGGGCCGATCCCACAGTTGGCGCCGATGGCGGCCACCTCCGCATGCTCGAGCCACCATTCGCCAAAGGCGCGGGGATGGATGCCCATCATGGTGTGACCGGCGGTGTCGAAGCTCAACGTGGCGGCGTAGGGGAGCCCGGTGCTGGCCGCGGCCTCGATCGCGGCGTTCAACTCTTCGAACGAGGAGACGGTCTCGATCCAGATCACGTCCGCCCCGGCTTCGGCGAGGGCCTCGCACTGCTCGGTGAACACCTCGACTCCTTGCGCATAGGAGAGAGTGCCCAGAGGCTCAAATAGCTCACCTGTGGGTCCCACGCTTCCGGCGATCGCAACCGGGTGGTCGGCTAGTGCGACGGCTCGTTGTGCAACTTCCACTGCTGCCCGGTTCAGTTCAGCAACGCGATCACCGAGACGATGGAGGTTGAGCCGGAGCCGGTTTCCCCCGAAGGTGTTGGTGAGGATGATGTCGGAGCCAGCCTCGATAAAACTGCGGTGCACCTTCTCAACCAGGTCGGCTTGCTCGATGTTGAGCATCTCGGGACAGCCCCCGCCTTCGAGGCCGAGCGAGAAGAGGGTGGTCCCCATCGCTCCGTCGGCGACCAAATAGGGGCGATCGGCCAGCAATTGGGTGAAAGTGTTCGAGGCAGGGTCGTTTGGTCCGGGCATCTTCGTCTCCAGTTGTGAAGGCGGCCCGCAAACGAGAGAACCGCCGCAGCGAGTGCCGGGCGGTTCATCCATCCCGACGCTTTAGCCGCATTTCTTGAGCGCCCGCAAGCTGTGGATCAAATCGGCGCTTGAGATGAGGATACGGGTTTTGGGATCGTGTGACAAGGAGGGGAGGCCCTTGGGGCCTCCCCTCCTTGGTGGTTGATGACTACTGGGCAGCCAGCCAGGCGGACCAGACGTCCTCGTTGTCGGCGATCCACTGGGCGGCGATGTCCGATGCGTCCTCACCGTCGATCTCGACCGCGGGGAGCATTCCCAGCTGATCTTCGTTGGTCAGACTGAAGGCCTCGAGAAAGGTCAACACATTGGGAGCCTTCTCCTCCAACAGGGCAGAGGCCAGCTTGACCAGGGTATCGGACGGATAGGCGCAGTCGACTTCGGACACTTCTCCGGCATAACACTCCTCGCTGTACTCAGGGAGCTCCACCTGCACCAGGTCGTACTTGGCCACGGCGGCGGTCGGAGTCCACCAGTACATCAGGACCGGTTCATTGGCGGCGACGCGGGTGTCGAGCTCGGCGACAGTCGCCGGCTCGGATCCGGAGAACACTGCCATGAAGGGAAGACCCAGGTTGGCGATGATCGGCTCGTCGTACTGGGAGTAG
>JALYNX010000322.1 GCA_030772935.1 Actinomycetota bacterium
GGATCACCGAGGGTCTTTCCGGTTTGTCACAACCGGAGGTCGCTGCGGACGTCAAGGCCTTCTTCGCCGAAACGCCTCTGCCGGAGGCTGCTACCAGTCTCGCCCAGAACCTCGAGCTCCTAGACGCCAACGTGTTACTCCGCGCTCGGGAAACCCCCGTCGTGACGGGCTACTTCGGAAAATAGCCGGCTCCGCCGGCTTAAAGAAAGGCCCCCGGAAGCGGGGGCCTTTCTTACTTAGTACTGGGTACTTAGCAGATAGGTTATTTCAGCTCTACCGACGCGCCGGCAGCTTCGAGGACTGCCTTGGCCTTCTCGGCGACCTCTTTCTCCACCGCCTCCAACACGTTCGCTGGGGCGCCGTCCACCAGGTCCTTGGCTTCCTTGAGACCCAGTGAGGTCAGACTGCGGACTTCTTTGATCACCTGGATCTTCTGAGCGCCGGCACTGGTCAGGACCACATCGAATTCGTCCTTCTCCTCCTCGGCAGCCGCACCGCCTCCATCCCCGCCCGCAGCTGGGCCGGCCGCCACGGCGACCGGGGCGGCGGCGGTGACCTCGAACTTGTCCTCGAACGCGTCGAGGAATTCCTTGAGCTCGAGGACGGTCATCTCCTCGAATACGTTGATCAGCTCATCAGTGGTCATCTTGGCCATTGATCATTCCTCCTCGGCCGAGTCGGCCGTTTCTGTCAAGGGCTCATCCGCGGGGAGGCTGGCCTCCGATGCCGCCTCCACCAGGTTTTCGCCCGCACTCTTCTTATCCAGTAGCTGGTTGAACATCGTTGCGGCATTGCGGTTGAAAGTTGCGAAGAACCCGGCGGCCTTCGCCAGCGGGGCCTTGGCGGCCCCTGCGATCTTCGACAACAACACATCACGAGGCTCGATGTCGGCGAGCCTGGAGACTTCTTCTGGTGTGAGGAAGTTCCCTCCAAGCAGGCCTGCTTTGAGCACGAAGACCTCGTTGGTCTTCGAGAAGTCCTTCAAAGCCTTGGCGGTGGCCACCGGATCCCTCATCGCAAAAGCGATGGCGGTCGGGCCGACCAGGTACTCATTGAGACCGTCGACTCCCGCTTCGCCGACGGCGAGCTGGGCGAGGGTCATCTTGACCACCTTGTATTCGGCGCCACTTTCACGCAGGCTGCGTCGGAGTGCCTGGACTGCCTTGACAGTCAGCCCGCGGTATTCGGTAAGGAACACCGCTTCGGCGCCTTCGAGCCTCTCTCTGATGTCGGCAACAGCCTGGACCTTCTCTGGTCGTGGCATCTCGCTCCTCCGGTAGACATCAATAAAGCCCCTCGGCCGTGGGACAAGGGGCTCCTGGAGGAGCGACCTGCGTTGGCGGCGGTTGCCTTTCAGTCCTTTGAGGGGACACCGACGGTCTCGGGCCGAGGTTTATTGGAGTTGCAGGTCCGAATTGTACCGACGGAGCCCAGTTGGGCAATTCGGGGCGCTCAGACAACGGGGTCTAAGTCGGAATCCCGGAAGAAGACCCGCTTTGCCTTGCCCATGTCAGGTCGGGGAATGGTGCCGGCATCTCCCACCTCCACCCCGACCCGGAGCCGAACCGTTTCCGCCAGGCGGGTTTCCAGCCGTCGTCGGATCTCATCCTTGCGGTCTTGCAGCGAGGGGTGAGCCACTTCGACCCTGGCCGTCAGCTCAGTGAGAGTGCCCCGGCGATCCACGACGATCGCATAAGTCCCGCCAACCGCCTCGTCGGACAGGAGGATGGATTCGATCTCTCGCGGGTAGACGTTGATGCCCCTGATGATGAGCATGTCGTCGACCCGCCCCTGGATTCGGCTGATGCGACGCGAGGTCCGCCCGCAGGCACAGCCTCCGGGGAGAAGTCGGGTGATGTCTCCGGTCCGGTAACGGATAACTGGTTGCGCTTCCTTGGTGAGGGTCGTGATCACCAGCTCACCGGTCTCACCCTCATCCACCGGCTCCCCGGTCTCGGGATCGACGATCTCAGGGAAGAAGTGGTCTTCGAACACGTGCATGCCGCCCTTCGCCTCCCGGCATTCGGCGGCGACGCCGGGACCGATCACCTCAGCCAGCCCGTAGATATCACACGCCTCGTAGCTCCCACCCCAGGCCTGTTCCAGCTTGCTCCGAAAGCCTTCCGACCATGGCTCGGCGCCGTGGATCCCCCAGCGAAGGTTGATCCGATCGAGCACACCCATTTCCGCAGCGCGTTCGGAGAGGAGCATCGCGAACGACGGAGTGCATGCCAGCCCGGTTGCCCCCAAATCGGCGAGCAGCCCCACTTGAAACGACGCATTTCCACCTGAAGCGGGCACGGTGACCGCCCCCAACTTTTCGGCTCCGTAGTGGACGCCGAGCCCACCGGTGAAGAGGCCATAGCCGTAGGCGACATGGATCACGTCGTCGGGACTGCCACCAGCGCAGCCGAGAGCCCGGGCATTCACCTCGGAAAAGACCTCGATGTCGGACCGGGTATAAGCAACAATCGTCGGCTTTCCCGACGTCCCAGATGAGGCATGGACTCGAACGACTTCCGTCTGAGGCCGGGCCAGCATTCCGAACGGATAAGCGTCGCGAAACTCGCTCTTGACAGTGAAGGGCAGCGAGGGGATGTCCTCGAGGGAGCTGCGTGTCACGTCGACGCCTGCCAGTTTGGCCGCCCACCACTGACTCTCTGACTCTCCAAGCCGGGTCAGCAATGATCCGAGTTGCTCCTCTTGGAGTTGGCGGAGGTTGGCGGCGGGCAGTGTCTCGACGGTGGGAGCGTGCATGGCGGAGCGAGGAGCATATCGCGTGGTCTATCCCACGAAATCAGCGACAAACACGCACCTGGCGGCCACTCCCTTCCAGAATCTCCCTGGACAGGCCGGATCTGGCGCGCGACACTAGATCAGTTGATAACAGGGGGTCTCCGTGTGAGCCCGGGCGGGTTTCCTGACCGCCCCCGCCCGCTCTCCGGGCCCAAATAGTGAGGGCCGCGAGGCCGACAAAGGACCAGCCCCTACCCTGGTCCATGGAAGAAGAGTCGGCCCGTGCGGACGGTGGACCTGGCAGCCGAAAGCCCTTACAGCCCACGGTGCACCGGAGCACGGAGATCCCCCTACTCCAGAGAAAAGCCCCCTTGAAGGGGGCTTTTCCGCAATGCACCGCGTCTCGGATGCTTGACACAGTGCATACGGTTCGAATCAGCCGACAGCCTTGACCACATCGTCCAGACTCCCGACGTCCACCTTCACCCCGGGCCCCATCGTCGAGGACAACGAAAGTGCCTGGAGATAGCGCCCCTTCGATGAGGCGGGCTTGGCTCGGATCAACTCACCAGAAACGGCAGCAAGATTGGCTACGAGCTGATCGACGTCGAACGAAACCTTGCCCACCGGGATCTGGACATTGCCGTAACGATCGTTGCGGTATTCAATGCGACCGGCCTTGAACTCGGAAACGGCTTTGCCCACGTCCTGGGTGACGGTTCCTGCCTTGGGGTTGGGCATCAACCCACGGGGCCCGAGAATCCGACCCAGCTTCCCGACCTCGGCCATGAGATCCGGGGTGGCGATGGCGATGTCGAAGTCGAGCTCACGTCCCGCAGCGAGCTGTTCCACCAGTTCCTTGCCTCCGACCACATCGGCACCGGCTTCGGTGGCTTCCTTCTCCTTGTCCGCCGGGACGAAGGCTGCGACCCGGACGTTCTTGCCCGTGCCGTGGGGAAGTGACACGGTCCCCCGGACCAACTGGTCGGCCTTCTTCGGGTCGATGCCGAGATGGAAAGCCGCCTCCACGGTCTCATCGAACTTGGCCGGGGCCATCGTCTTGACCAGTTCCAGAGCCTGTTGCGGTGAGTAGGGGGTCTGCTTGTCGTAGCGCGTCGTGGCTTCGCGGTACTTCTTGCCGTGTGTTGCCATTGTCTCTCCTTGTGGTTCAGGCGGCCTTACGGCCTCCCACTAGGCAGCGGCGGAGCCGCTGCGTCTCAAGTCTCAAGTCTCAGGCCTGTGACCTGTGACCCGAGACGTCGAGAGCTCTAGCTCTCGACAGTTATTCCCATCGACCGGGCAGTTCCTTCGATGATCTTCATCGCACTATCGAGGTCGTTGGCGTTGAGATCGACCATCTTGATCTCGGCGATCTCCTTGACCTGCGACTTGCTGATAGAGCCGACCTTGACCTTGTTCGGCTCGCCAGAGCCTTTCTCCACCTTGGCTGCCTGCCGGAGCAGGGCGGCTGCAGGAGGCGTCTTCATCACGAAGTCGAATGAGCGATCCTCGAAGATCGAGACCTCGACCGGGATGATCTGACCACGCTGGCTGGCGGTGGCTTCGTTGTAGGCCTTGACGAAGTCCATGAGGTTGATCCCATGCGGGCCGAGAGCGGTGCCGACCGGAGGGGCGGGCGTGGCTTGGCCGGCGGGAAGCTGCAATTTCAGCGTTGTTACGAGTCTTCTTCTACCCATGGTTCTTGAATGCCTTTGTCCTAATACCAAGTACCACGTACTCAGTACCTAATTCTTCTGAATGTCCTCGAAGCCGAGCTCGACCGGAGTGTCCCGACCGAAGATGTTGACCAGCACGACGATCTTCTGCTGATCGACGTTGATGTCCTCGATGACACCGTTGAAGTCGGCAAATGGACCGGTGACCACCCGGACCTGCTCGCCGACTTCCCAATCGGGCTTGAAGCGCGGCTTGGCCTTCTCTTCCTCCTCTTGAACGCCGAGGAACCGTTCGACCTCGCGCCGGGAGAGTGGGGTTGGCTTCTGGGCATTGCCGGCGACGAAACCGGTGACGCCCGGTGTGTTCCGGACCGCGTACCACGAATCGTCGTCGAGGGTCATCCGCACCAGGATGTACCCGGGAAAGACCTTCTTGGGGACAGTGACCTTCTTGCCGCCTTTGAACTCGACGACGTCCTCCATCGGGATGTGAACCTCGAAGATGCGGTCGCCCATGTG
>JALYNX010000323.1 GCA_030772935.1 Actinomycetota bacterium
TTCCACGGCCACGATCGAAGGAACGGCGTGTTGTGCGATCTCGGTGGCGGAGGCCGTTGCGGCCAACCGCGGCGGAGCCGTCGTCGGTAGCGGAACGGTGACACTCGGTGGCGGAGGGTTGGTTGTCGGAGTCGGTTCCTCGAACACCCCTGTTGAGCCAAGGGTGGCGAAGGTGACCCCAGTACCCAAGAGCGCCCCGCCCAGGATCCCCAGGACCAGGGTCCATGGATCGAAGCGGCGAGATCGGGAGTCTGGCTCGCCGGTGGGTGGTTCGGTCGGGGTCAGCAGCTCCGGCCCGTCGGGTCCCTGGATCGTCATAGGCTTGGGATTCTATGGAGCAGCCCGGACAACAGATCAGAGTGTCGGTCGGCGAGGAGCCAATCGACGCCGCCCGCCTCGTTGACGAAGTCGGCCGGCCTGACTCGGGGGCGACCGTGCTCTTCCTGGGGACGGTCCGAGGGCACTCCGATCACGCCAATGGCGTGACCCATCTCGAATATGAGGTCTACGCCGGAGTGGTCGAGGATTCGATACGAGAAATCGCGAACGAAGCCCTCGCTAAATGGCCGGTCCTTTCCGTGGCGGTCGAGCATCGATCGGGAGTGGTCCACCTTGGCGTCGCTTCGGTGGCGGTGGCGGTCGCCAGCGCGCATCGAGGAGACGCTTTCGAGGCGGCGCGATTCATCATCGACGAGTTGAAGACGCGGGCCCCGATCTGGAAGAAGGAACACTGGCCCGGCGGGGAGGAATGGTCGGAGGGTTCGTAGGAATAGCCCTGGTGCGGCAGCTCCGGCCGACCGGCGTCTGTTTGCCCGAGACTGTGGCTTCGGGCGGTGATGTTCCTGTCGGGCACCGAGGGTTGGTCGAGGGCAAAGTCGGCCGGCCATAGATAGTGTCGCGCCAGCGTGAGGAGGACAGCTGGATGACGACTCTCCAGGAGCGACAGGACGCGCCGTCGGCGGACGTCGGCTTCATGACTCCACCGGCCTATGTGCGACGTTGGGCCTCCACGGCGCCGACCTTGGTGGCGATGCGTGAGAAGGACTTCGGCATCTGGCAGGAGATCACGTGGTCCGACTACTGGGAGACGGTCCGCGACGCGGCACACGGGCTCCTCGCCCTGGGGGTGGAAGAGGGAGACCGGGTGTCAATTCAGTCCGAGGATCGACCTGAATGGGTGATCTTGGACATGGCCACAGTCGCCGTGCGCGCGATCACGGTCGGTCTCTATGCAGCCAATCCGTCCCCTGAGGTTCAGTACCTCATCTCCGACTCCGGCTCGATCGTGCACCTCGCAGAGGACCAGGAACAGGCGGAGAAGGTAATGGAGGTGATCGACACCCTTCCCGGTCTGCAGCGGATCATCCACATCGAGCCCCGCGGATTTCGTAAGTGGAGCGACGACGGGCGTTTCCTGTCCTGGGGGTCCTTCCTCGAACTGGGTAGGCAGCATCGAGAGGCCAATCCAGGAGCCGTGGAGCAGATCATGGATCAGGCGAGCCCCGAGGACGTGATCACGCTGGTCTACACCTCCGGGACCACAGGCCCACCAAAGGGAGCCATGCTCACAAATGCCAATTTCGCCTTCACCGTCGAAGTGTTGATCGGTGCCGAAGGGCGGGTGCCGGGCAACAAGGAGGTCGGGCCCAACGATCTGATCCTGACCTACCTGCCACTGTGTCACGTCGCCGAGCGAATCTTCTCCACCTGGACGTCGATCTCACATGGCCCTTCGCTGAACTTCGCCGAGTCGATCGAAACGGTTCAACAGAACCTTCGTGAGATTCAACCGACGATCTTTTTCGCGGTGCCCCGGATCTGGGAGAGAATCCACGCTTCGATCGCGATCAAAGGCCGGGATGGGACGCCGTTCAAGCGTCTCTGGTTCGGTATCGGGATGAAGATGGCAGGGATCATCGGTCGCCAGCGAGTGGCCAACAACGGTGACCACACCTTCCTCACCCGTCTGCTCTACCTGATCGGCTATCCCCTCGTGTTCCGTGCCCTAAAGGAGCGGATCGGGATGCGCCGGGTTCGCTACTCGGCGAGCGGGGCTGCCCCCATCGCGCCGGAGGTTCTCCGGGACCTCTTAGGGCTCGGCATTCCAGTCTTCGAGCTGTACGGGATGACCGAGAACTCTGCGGTGGCAACATGCAACTTCCCGGGTGCAAACAAGGTGGGAACGGTCGGCGAGGCGTACCCCCAAACCGAGCTGCGAATCGATCCCGAAACCGGTGAGATCCAAACCCGGAGCCCGGCCGTCTTCAAGGGCTACTGGAACCAACCCGAGCAAACCGCCCTCGCCTTCACCGAGGACGGTTGGCTCAAGACCGGCGACGTCGGGGAGTGGGTCGACGGCACCCATGTCAGGATCGTCGACCGGATCAAGGACATCATCATCACCTCGGGGGGCAAGAACATCTCACCCTCGGAGATTGAAAACAGCCTCAAGACGTCGCCCTATATCAAAGAGGCGATGGTGGTCGGCGATAGGAGGAAATACCTGGCCGCCCTCATCGGGATCGAGCACGACGTCGTCGGGGACTGGGCGACGAGACACAACATCCCTTACACCACCTTCCGTGACCTGACGCGGAAGCCAGAGGTGGTCGAGTTGATTCGCTCCGCGGTGGACGCCACCAATCAGAAGTACTCCCAGGTGGAGCACATTCGCGAATTCCGTCTGATCCCGAAGGAGCTGGATCATGAAGATGGTGAGCTCACCGCCACCCAGAAGCTCAAGCGCACCTCGATGAAGGGCATGTTCGCCGAACTTATCGAGGATATGTATCGGTCGTGATCCAGAACCGCGTCGTCCTGGCACAGGTGACGGGCTCGTCGAACGAGTTCGCCCAGATGTTCGTGGACGGGATCTCCTTCGGCGCCATCTACGCCTTGTTGGCCATGGGTTTCGTCATCATCTTCAAGGCGACGTCGGTCCTGAATTTCGCACACGGAGCATTGACCGGTCTGGGGGCGTTCCTGGTGGCGGCGTTCGCAACTGTGCTCGACTTCCCCGGCCGATACCTCACCTTTCTCCCTGAATGGGCGCAATGGTCGGCGAATGCCCTCACGGCACTACTCGGCGCGGCCCTGATCGGGGTCGTCCTCGAGCGGGTCTTTGTGCGGCCCATGATCGGAGAGGCCCTCTTTGCGGTGGCCATCGTCACCCTGGGAATGGACATCGTGGTGCGAACTATCACCAACGACTGGATCGGCACCCAACCCCGACCTCTCGGTGATCCGCTCGGGCTTCAGGTCCTCGACTTGGGCTGGGTGCGGATCGCCTACACCGAGATCGCCCAAATCGTCGTCACCATCATCCTCCTCGTAGCGATCGCATTGTTCTTCAGGAGCCGCACCGGTGTGGCGATGCGGGCGACGGCTTTTGACCAGGAGACGGCACGAGCCCAAGGCATAAACGTAGGGAAGATCTTTTCCATGGCCTGGGCCATCGGGGCATTTCTCGCCGGAGTCGCCGGCATCTTCTTCTCGGTTTTCCCCCGCCGCGCCACCGGAGTCGATCAGGCGACAGCTTTCATCGCCTTCCGGGCGTTCCCGGCAGTCATCATCGGCGGTCTGGATTCGATTCCCGGCGCGGTGGTAGGCGGATTTGCAGTCGGCATCGCCGAGTCGGCAGCCAACACCTATCTCAACTTCGAGTTTCTCGGAACCGGCTTTCCCGGAATCGTCGGCTACCTCCTGATGATGCTGGTGCTGGTGATCCGGCCCTATGGCTTGTACGGGACACCGGAAATCCGACGAGTATGAGTCTCAGGTCTCAAGCCTCAAGTCTCAAGTCAGAACCGACTAGCTCGAAGAGGCTGTCCTATGGGCTTGGGACGTGCGAATTGAGACCGGACGCCGGAGGCGTTCCATGAGAGGTCGCCCCTTGCTCTACACCAGCTATGAGGCCGACCAGTCCTTGATGAACACCACCACCAAAAAGGTGACGGTCGGGCTGCTGCTCGTAGGTCTGGTCTCGATCCCGTTCCAGGTGATTCCGGGGCTGAAGTTCCTCGGTCAGGACGACTGGCTGCGGCTGCTGGCCACAGTGGCGATTTTCACCATCGGTGGATTGGGTCTCAACATCCTGACCGGTCTTGCCGGTCAGGTTTCGCTCGGTCATGCGTTCTTCATGGGGGTTGGGGCCTACACCGCAGCCTGGCTGGGAGCAGCTCCCGGGCCGTTGCTCGGTCTCGGGCTCCCCATCTGGATCTGGCTTCCGGCGGCTGGGATCGTGGCTGCCTTGATCGGGGTGGCAGTCGGGCCCACCGCAGTCCGGGTGCGGGGGTTGTACCTCGCCATCGTCACCCTGGGTCTGGTCTTCATCGGAGAGTATGTATTCCGCAACTGGAACCTGTTGACCGGCGGTGCGCAGGTTGGTCGTGACTTTCCACCACTTCAGATCAAGATCTGGAAGGAGGAGACGCCCCTGATCGACTTCACCGCCAACAGCAACTGGTTCGGGATCGAGGTGAGCGGCACCGGAAAAAGCCTCTTCTTCGTCCTGACCCTGGCCGTCTTGTTCACGATCCTCGCCAAGAACCTGCAGCGAACCCGGGTCGGGCGGGCGTTCATGGCGATCCGAGACCGCGATATCGCAGCTGAAATCATGGGGGTCAACGAGTTCGCTTACAAGCTCCTCGCCTTCGGGATTTCGTCGTTCTATGCGGGGATCGCCGGCGCCCTGCTTGCCTCGTTCGTGTCCCGAGTCGTGCCCGAGAGGTGGGATCTCTTCCTCTCGGTCCAGTTCATCGCCATCGTGCTGATCGGGGGGGTCGGCACCGTGACCGGCGCCTTGCTCGGGTCGGCCTTCGTGGTGCTCCTTCCGCGCATCGTGCAGAATTTCACACTCTGGCTGCAATCGGTCGCACTCGAGGGGGAAGGGCTCGTGTCCTCGATTGCCAACGTGATGGTCGCCACCACGCCAGACGACTTTGGCCTGGTCAATACGTTTCCAGGGGTGGGCCCAGGGCTTTCCGTGGCACAGCTCAACCTCGTGCTCTACGGTTTGCTGATCATCGGCTTCCTGATATTCGAGCCCCTTGGGCTATACGGAATCTGGCTTCGAATCCGCAACTATTGGAAGGGTTGGCCGTTCTCTTACTGAGAGCGTGCCCGCAAGCAGGGCGGCCCGTGCGTCCTCGAACACCTAGAGGAGGAAGGAATCGAATGAAGAGCAAATCCAAGTGGATGGCAATTCTGTTGGTCCTTGGTCTCGTGCTGGCCGCGTGCGGCGGCGATGAAGGCGAGACGACCACGACGGCAGGAGAGGATGAGCCGACCACCACCGCGTCTGCAGAGCCGACGACGACGGCCGGTGAGGAGCCGGCGGAGATCCTGACCGACGTCGGTGTCGATCTCGAGGCACAAACAATCACGATCGGGC
Organism: Actinomycetota bacterium; assembly: GCA_030772935.1. GTDB lineage: Bacteria > Actinomycetota > Acidimicrobiia > Spongiisociales > ZC4RG35 > JALYNX01. The sequence continues at coordinate 5,393 of JALYNX010000323.1, forward strand.
TGCTGTCCGATCTCAGTGGCCCGTTTTCACCGTTGGTCACTGTCATCAATGCCGGTCATGACGTCTACTGGCAGGACGTCAACGCCAATGGTGGGATCAATGGGCTGATGGTGAACCTCGAGGTCCGGGACACCGGCTATGTGGTGGACACCCATGTTCAGCTCTACGAAGAGCTGAAGACACAAGTGGTTGCTTTCGGGCATTCCACCGGTTCACCACAGACGGTGGCGATCAACCCGTCCTTGCAGGCCGATGGGATTCTTGCGATCCCCCTCACCTGGTACTCCGGTTGGTCCGACCCAGTCATCAACTCCAACCTGGTTCCACACGGAACCCCCTACTGCATCGAAGCAATGAACATGCTCGAGTATCTGACCCTGGAGGCACCGGATGCGACGACCATCGCAATTGCTTCCAGCGGGGGCGACTACGGCGAGGATTCGAACGCTGGGGCCCGGCTCGCGGCGGAGGCCCTGGGTCTGGAGATCGTCTACGACGGAACCGGTCTGATCAATGCGACCGACCCAGCCACTCAGGCTGAGGTCGCCGGCGAGATCGCTGGCTCAGGCGCAGAACTGGTCTGGGTGACAACTGACCCAACCTCCTTTGGCGCCATTTATGGCCAGGCCTTGGCTGCTGGATTCGAGGCCCTGTGGTCGGGTGCCGGCCCAACATGGAATCCGGCTTTGGTCGGGCCCGATTCGCCGATCAAGGATGCGTTGGCTCGGGACTTCTACGTTTCCCAGTACTACGCGCCGTGGGCGTCGGAGTCGGCAGGCAACGCAATGGTGCGTGATCTGGTCACCCAATACGCGCCGGACGCGCCGCCCCTCGACTATTACGCCGAGGGCGTGATCGAGGCCAAGATCATGCATCAAGCGCTGCTTGCTGCATATGACGCCGGCGACATGACCCAAGCGGGCGTGCTGGCCGCGGCTAAGAGCCTGGAGTCGGTGACCTTCGACGGTCTCGCTCCGGATGAGTCCTATGTCGGGGAGCCGAATGACACGGTCCAGCGTGAGATCTTCATTTCCCGTCCCGACCCGGCCGGACTTGCCGGTGGCACCTCTACCGGTGTCACGCTGGTGGAGTCCAACTACACCTCGCCGTTGGCTGCCGGCTTCGAGTTCAACGAAGCCTGTTTCGCTTTCGGTTGATCGATGAATGAGGGTGGCCCTCTCCAAGGGCCACCCTCACCACCCATGACACGAGCAGCAGAGCGGAGGGTTGGCTGATGCTGGCCGTCGAGAACCTAGAGGTCGTCTACAACGATGTAGTGCTGGTGCTGCGCGGTATTTCGCTCGAGGTGCCGGATGGCAAAATCGTTGCTTTGCTCGGGGCCAACGGAGCCGGCAAGACGACCACTTTGCGTGCGGTTACCGGCTTGCTCGAGATTCATGAAGGTGATGTGACCAAGGGTGAGATCACCTTCGATGGTGTCGACATCACCGACGAGGACCCGGCGGCTCGGGTGCGGCGCGGGATCAGCCAGGTGATGGAAGGTCGTCGGGTATTTGCAGAGATGACTGTCGAGGACAATCTCAGGGCAGGCGCCTACTCCAATCGGGATCCGGTCAGCGTCACGGAGTCCCGGGAGCGGGTGATGACATTGTTCCCGCGCCTCGCAGAGCGCCGTGCCGCCACCGCCGGCTATCTCTCAGGGGGTGAGCAACAAATGCTCGCGATTGGCAGGGCTCTCATGCAGGATCCGAAACTCCTGATCCTCGACGAGCCTTCACTCGGCCTCGCCCCGCTTCTGGTTCAGGAGGTGCGGGACATCATCGTTGAAATCAACCGACAAGGAACCTCGGTGCTGCTCATCGAGCAGAACGCCAGCATGGCTCTTTCCATCGCCCACCATTGCTACATCATGGAGACCGGGAAAATGGTCATGGAAGGTGCCGCCGAGCGATTGCTCAAGGACGATGACATCAAGGAGTTCTATCTCGGTCTCCACGCCACGGGGGAACAAAAGTCGTTCCGCGACGTCAAGCACTACAAACGTCGCAAGAGGTGGCTGTCATGAGTGGCGGGCTCCTGGCCTGCCCCCCTCCCCGGCTCCGCCGGTACTCCCCCCAACGCTTCGCTGGGGGGAGAAACAGGGGGACCGGAGGTCGCCCGTGAGCGCCAAGCTGCTCAAGCGTCGGGCCGAGCGAACCGGTCCCAAGGACTACGACCACTTGCTGGAGGTGGCTGACGCTCATCTTTCGTTCAGAGGGGTCAAGGCAATCGACGGCGTCTCCTTCCACGTCGATGACGGGGAGCTGTTCGCGATCATCGGCCCCAACGGCGCCGGTAAGACCTCCCTCTTCAATTCGATCAACCAGGTCTACCGGCCTGAGCAGGGAGACATCCTCTGGAAGGGGAAGTCGATGATGGGCCTGAAGCCCAATGAGACAGCCGGACTAGGGATCGCTCGTACCTTCCAGAACATCGCACTCTTCCCGCACATGACTGTGATCGAGAACCTGTTGACGGGCCGTCACATTCGGATGGCTTCTTCGTGGCTGGCGGGCTCGGTCTGGCTGGGTAAGGCCAAACGGGAGGAGATCGAGAACCGCGGGATCGTCGAGGACATCATCGACTTCCTCGAGATAGAGCAATGGCGCAAGTACCCGGTTGGGCTCTTGCCCTACGGGATCCAGAAACGGGTCGAGCTGGGGCGTGCGCTGGCGATGGACCCCGAATTGTTGATGCTCGACGAACCGGTAGCGGGGATGAATCTGGAGGAGACCGAGGACATGGCTCGGTTCATACTCGATGTCCAAGACGAGCTCGGAATCGCGGTGATCCTTGTGGAGCATGACATGGGCCTGGTCATGGACATCGCCGATCGGGTGCTCGTGGTCGACTTTGGTCGTCCGATCGCCGACGGCACCCCAGCAGAGGTCCAACGCAATCCCAATGTGATCAAGGCCTATTTGGGCGAGGAACTCGTCACCGGCGTCTAAGCGTTCCCTTACGGCCGGGGATACTCCCCAACGAGGCGCCAGGCGCCCGGGAGGAGGAGGCCGGCTGCGGCGGCCTTGATCAAATCTCCAATGACGAACGGAACGACTCCGGCCACGATCGCCTCATTCACGGTCATGTCAAAGGTGAGCATCAGGCCAATAACCCCGAAGAAGTAGATCACGAAGGAGCCCAGGATGAATGCGGTGAACATGTTGGGGAAAGTGCGGTCCTGGCGGCGTTCGGCCATGTAACCGACAACCGCGGCAGCCACGATGAATCCGACGAGATAGCCGGTGGTGCCCCCGGCGCGCGCTTCCTCCCAGCCGGCTGCTCCCCCCGCATACACGGGGAGCCCAAACGCGCCGGCAGCCACATAGAGAAGTTGCCCGGCCGCGCCCAGTGTCATTCCCAACGCCGCTCCGGTGAGGAGCACGGCGAAAGTCTGGCCCGTGATCGGAACCGGGGTGAAGGGGAGGTGGATCTCCCACTGCGCCGCCAGAGCTGTCAGGGCCGCGGCGCCAACCACGAGTGAGATCGAAGTGACCTTGGATCTCGGCAACACCCGCTGGGAGATCACTGCAGCTGTCATCCTCTTTATCTCCTCGAAATCGTTGGTGTGCAACTCTACGTGCAAGAGCTCTACCCGATGGCGACAGTTACGATTTCGAGTGTGGAAGACCAGAGCAAACGCGGCTCTTCCTGGCCCCTCTACTTGATAGGGGCCCTCTTTGTCATGGGCGCCCTCGCCCTCGGCGCTTGGAATGTCGAACTTCCCTTCCTCGCCTTCTCCTCGGGCCCGGTCTCGGACGCCGCCGACGCCGTCCTTGCCGAGGAGGTCGACACCTTCCCACCAGACGGCGAGTTGTTGATGCTCACTGTCGTCAGCCAGGACGTGAACGTGTTCGAGGCCCTGATCGCCGGGCTCGACCCAACCATCGACCTGGTGCCCAAGGAGGCCTATCGCCCTCCCGACGAGAGCGACGAGGCGTATCGCCAGCGGGTCCTTGCCCAGATGGACGATTCTCAACAGCGGGCCATCACCGTGGCCCTCGGGTATCTGGGCTACGAAATGATCCCGATCGATGTTCTCATCACCGATCTGATCGAGGAGGTGCCCTCCTCACAGGTGTTGCAGATCGGGGACTCGGTCGATTCCTTCGAAGGTGTCGAGATCGTCCGCAGCACCGACCTCACCGATGCCCTCGAGGGGCACCAGCCTGGTGATCTGGTGCATCTCGGGATCACCAGGGAGGGAACCGAACAGCTGGTCGAGTTCGAATTGGCGGAGCGGCCTGGCGAGGCCGGTGGGGTCATGATCGGGATCACGGTCGCCGAACTGACCGAACCTCCTTTCCCGGTGTCGATCGAGGCAGGCGCCGTGGGAGGGCCCTCGGCGGGGATGATGCACACGCTGGCCATTGTCGACACGTTGACCCCCGGGGAGCTGACCCAGGGTCATGTCATCGCCGGCACGGGGACTGTCTCCTACGACGGCACCGTAGGCAGCATCGGTGGCATTCGTCAGAAGATCGTCGGCGCCGAGGCCGCCGGGGCCGAGTACGTCCTGGTGCCGGAAGGAAACTACGAGGAAGCCCTTTCTGCAGAACGCAAAGCGATCGAAATCATCCCGGTGGGGACGATCCAAGATGCTCTCGATTTCCTCGAAACTCTCGGTGCTGTCTAGCGAAAGCGCAACGAAACACCGGTCGGTCGGTATCTTCTTACTTTGATGGAGCTTGACCTCGCCCCCGAGGAGATCCGCCGTGCTCAGTTTCGGACGGTGCTGAGGGGCCTCGACGCCTCCGAGGTCACCGAGTATCTGGGGCGATTGGCCGCCGCTATCGAGACACTCGTCGAGCAGCGAGACCGTCTCGCGTCGCGCCTCGGAGAGTATGCAGATCGAGACCTCAAGTCCGAGTTCGAGGACGTGGGACGCGAGGTGGCATCCGTCCTCCAGTCAGCTCGGGAGGCGTCGGAGTCGATGCGGGAGAGGGCCAGTGTCGATGCGGCGAGGTGGCGCGCCGAGGCGATCGACGAGGCGGAGACACTTCTCAAAGACGCCAGAAACGACGCCGAAGCCTTGCGCGGGGACGCCTGGGCAACAGGAACGGAACTTCTCAATCAGACCCAGGCCCTGATCCGCCAGATGCGCCAGGACGCGGAGCGAGATGTCCTGACGGTCATGGGGGAGGCCGAGCGAGACGCGCATCGACTCACATCCTCGGCGCGACGGGAAGCCGAGGAGTTAGTCAGGTCGGCTGCCATGGACAGCGAGAAGACCGCCGCTCAGGCGACCAAACGCCATGACGAGATGATCGAACAAGCCCACCGCGCCGCGGAGTCGGCACAGGAGAGGACGAGGGCGCTGGAGGAACGGCGTGAGGAACTGCTCGAGGAGCTCGAACACGCCAGGACGACTTTGAACCGGCTCGAGGGGACGCTCGAGGAGCGACGTGAAGGTTTCAATGTCATAGCCGAGCCGAGTTCCAGCGTGAGAATCGTTGCCCCCGTTGCTCGGCGCGAGCCTGATGCTCCTCCACCGCGCGGTACCTGGCAGCCGGGGGAGACGGTGCGCATCATCCAGAGCGACCAACGGCAGGCGATGGCGGATCCCGAGCCTCTCGCCGACGAGGTGGCCGCCGACGTGGAGCGCATGAAGCAAAAGGGCATCGAGTCAGAACCTCCGGCCGAGTCCGAGAAAGGCCCTGAGGTCGAACCCGACTCCGAGCCGGTGCCCGACGAGGCGATCGAGAGCGAGGCCGAGCCAGAGCCGCAGCCGACATCGTCTGAGCCGCCCCCGACCCAAAGGGTTTCCGACGATCTCGGCGATCTTTTCGCTGCCTTGCGTGGGGGCGAGGGCGACGCTGACGGCGGGCCAGATCCAGGACCGAAGACGGTCACCGAGCAGACAGAAGCCAAGCCAGCACCTCAGCCCTCTCCTCAGACCACGCCTTCACCAACAGACACCGACGAGGGCTCCGTGTGGATGGAGGAACGGGAGACACGCCTCCTGCCGATCACCAATCGGGCCCTGCGCGGCGTCAAGAAATCGGTCACCGAGGCGCAGAACATCGCACTGGACAGTTTGCGAACCGACGACAACTGGAAACCAGACGGGGGGATGCTCGCTGAGGCCATGCGGGCCGATCTCATCGGGTTGTGGGCCGAGAGCTACTCGGCCGGCCATACGGTGGCCGAGGAGATGACAGATTCCCGGCTCAAGCGACCAGACACCCCTCATTCGGACGCAGCCGACGGATTCGGCCGGGCCCTTGCCTCGGCAATTGACGGGGCGCTGGGTGGGACGGGTGTGACCCTCAGAGATCGGCAGTCAGCGGCGTCCCGGGTGTTCCGCAGTTGGCGCACAGATGAGGCAGATCGGCGAATCCGCGAGCTCGCGTTGCGGGGTTACCACCTGGGGCTGATGGACTCGGTTGGGACCGGGGGAGCACTGGAATGGGTCTCGAATGGAGTGCCCTGCACTGCCTGTCGCGATGCTGCCTCCAATCCCTCGGCGAACATCCCGCCGATCCACGCCGGGTGCGGGTGCACCTTGGTCGCCGTTTCCTGAACAGGCCCACTGGAACCGCGCCGTCTTCTCGATGTCAAGGCTGACGCAGGGCATTACCCTCGATCCGAATGTTCACCAGGGCTCCCGCCGACTATCAGGCCGCTCGCCGGCGGCCCCTGACAATCGTCGTAGTCGTCGGCGCCGTGATCTACCTGGTCCTCACC
>JALYNX010000324.1 GCA_030772935.1 Actinomycetota bacterium
AGGTGGTGGACTTCTTGACCTCGACTCCGAGACCGCGAGCTTGATCTTCACCAAGGGCCATCAGGTCGAGACGCCGAGCCCGGGCGGCGACGACTCCAATCCCGAGAACGATGAGGGGGAGTGTCACCAGGAGATGACGCCAGGTGACCGCCCCGAAGCTCCCGAAGACGAAGTAGGTGAAGGTGGGGAGCCGCGGAGTGTCACCGACGAAGACGATGACCACCGTCCAAGCAAGAAATGTGAGCCCGAGGGCAACTCCTATGAGGAGGAGCCGGGCTCCACCCCCGGTGACCTCAGCCAGTCGATGGGTAATCAACGCCATCCCTGCCGCAGCTACCGCGCCCAGTACGGCTGCCGCGACCGGGGGGACGCCGGCAGGGGTGAACAGCGATCCAAACACCACCCCGAGACCCGCCGCCGAGGAAATCCCGAGGAGGTAGGGCTCTGCGATCGGGTTGCGGTAGACCCCACGGAGGCCGACACCGGCTGCGGCGAGGCCGCCACCGACCATCAGGACCGCAAGCATCCGGGGAAGACGCAGTTCCCAGATCACCGCCTCAGCGAGACCGGGTGCGGAACCGAGCCCCAGACCGGAGAGAAGACCTCCCCAAACCTCGGCCGGGGAGAGGGAGACGTCGCCGACGCCGAGACTGAGCACGCAGACCGCGGCGAGGATTCCGATCAGGAGGGCGAGCGGTCGGTTCAATTCTGAAGTGCGGCCAGGTCCTCGATGAGGAGCCGCAGCGAGCGGGCGATTCTCGGCCCGAAGGTGAGGAAGTCCCCCTCAGGGTAGGCGAGGATCGCTCCCTGCTCCCCAGCCGGCGTCTGGCTTATCCCCGGCAGTTCGAGGAACGCCTCGACTCCGCCAATCATCTCCACCCCCTCTGCGGGGACGATGATCACGTCAGGCGCGGCCTCGATGAGAGCCTCGGCCGTCACCGGCGCCGTGCCCACGATTCCGATTTCAGCCCCGGTGTCGATGCCCCCGGCTGCCTCGATCAGGGGTCTCGTCGTCATTCCGTCACCGAAGAGGAGGTTGACGTTTGGGCCCCGGGTGTAGACGTAGGCCACGCGGGGGGCGCTGGTCAGCGTCACGCTCCCAACTTCGTCCACCTCAGCTTCGACTCTCGCCGCGAGTGTGGAAGCAGCTTCGGGCAGGCCCAAGAGATCCCCGATGACTTTGATCTTGGCGTAGAGCCCATCGAACGAATCCGCCACTTCGAGGATCTCCACAGTCACCCCGGCGGCGCGGATCTGGTCCAACGCCGATGTCGGGGCAGTCTGGGTATCGCCGATCACCAGCGTCGGGTCGACGCCGAGGACTCCCTCAGCAGTGAGGAATCGCCCGACCCCAACTATGGGGATCGTGGTCGCCGCTTCCGGGCCCACCGTGGTGACGTCGACGCCGACGACGCGCTCCCCGACACCCAACTCGAAAAGGATCTCGGTGATGTCACCGGAGAGGGAGACGATCCGGGTCGAGTCGACCGGCCCGGCCACCATCTCGGCGCCGCAGGCGGCGAGAAAGGCGGATGTGGCGACGAGAGCGACGAGGGCCCGCCTCATCGAGTCGGACAACCCACCCGCGCTGAAGACATGATCCCGCAGAACATGTCACGGGAGATCTTCCAACCGTCCTCCGTGAGCACGGCGTCACCTTTCAGCCCCGGATAGGTCGGGTTAGCGGCGAACATCAGGGTGTAGGTCACCTCGGCCGTCTCGCCCTCGATGACCACGGCATTGACCTCGGTGGTCACGCCACCCACGGACTCGCCGGTCGCGGCATAGGCAGCCACTGTGTCCTCGAGTCCGGCCGCGTCGACCAGGACCGCGGCCTTCTCTTCGAAGGTGGTGGTGCTGTCGAAGGCGATGGAATAGATCTCCACGATCGCGTCGACTTCGGGATCCTCTCCCGGGACGATTGGCTCTGAGGCAGCTGTCGTCGTGGTATCGGCGACAATGGTCGTCGTGGTTTCGGCGACGGTTGTGGTCGTCTGCTCGACCGCGGTTGTGGTTGTTGGCTCCTCGCCGGTCGTCGTGGTGGCCGTGTCCGATCCGCAGGACGCGACGATCGCCACGACCGCCATCAAGGACATGAGTTTGGTGATTCTTCGCATAGCCGGGGACTGTGCCAGTCGCCTCCACCGACTCCCAGTCGGAAACTGAAGCCTGGCCGATTGCGATCCACCACCGACCCCCGACTGTCACCACGCCGTGAGCTCGCTTGACTCTGCAAACGTTTCACTGCATTCGCTTGCAGCAATCAGATCAGTGTGTTTATTGTCGCCGCACCATTCATGGATGGATGGGAGTTGGCAACCCTGGAGGAGGATCGGATGGACCCAACACGACCTGTTCTGTATGGCACATCTCGTCGAAACTTTCTGAGAGCGGTGGGCGTGGTGACTGCTGCGGGCATGATCAACGCCTGCACCAGTTCCAGCGGAGCCTCGACCACCGCGGCTGGCGCCGGCGCCGGTGGTGGTGCCGGTGCGGGAGACTTCCCCGAAACCCCGGAATGGAATTTCGTGTTCGTGAACCACGTGACCACGAACCCGTTCTTCGTTCCAACGGTATACGGGATCGAGGATGCATCGGCGATTCTGGGAACCACCTTTCAATGGACCGGCTCGGAGATCGCCGACAACGGCGAGATGGTCAACGCCTTCGAGGCCGCCATCGCCGCCGAGGCCGACGGCATCGGTATCGCCATCGTCGATCTCGAGGCCTTCAATGGCCCGACCGATGAAGCGCTGGCGGCGGGGATCCCAGTTCTCTCCTACAACGCAGACGCCCCCAACAACCGCCTCGCCTATGTGGGTCAGGATCTCTATGGATCCGGGTTCGCCATGGGCCAGCGAATCGTCGAGTTGGTCGGCTCTGGCAAGGTCGGGTTGTTCATCGCCACCCCGGGCCAGCTCAACATCCAGCCTCGCATCGATGGGGCCTTGGACGCCATCGCGGAGTCGGGGGCGGACATCGAGGCGCTCGACATCGCTACCGGTGCGGACCTCACGGAGGAGCTGAGCACCGTGGAAGCCTGGTACCTGGGGAATCAGGACGCCACCGGGATGTTCGCAGTCGACGCCGGGAGCACTCAGGCCGTGGGCCAGGTGGTGCGGGATCAGGACGCTCGCTCCAATGCTCTGGTCGGCGCCGGGGGATATGACCTGTTGCCGGAAACCGTGGAGTTGGTGTCGGAAGGGGTGCTCGATTTCACCATCGACCAGCAGCCCTATCTGCAAGGGTTCCTTCCCGTTCTCTACATGTATCTGTACAAGCTGTCGGGTGGTGTGGCGACTCCGCCGGAAACCAACACCGGCTTGGTGTTCCTGGATCAAACTTCGGCGCAGCTCTTCCTCGAAACCACGAGTCGCTTCGAAGGCGACGCCGAGGAGCAGAAGATCCTGGAGCCCGTCGCCTGATCTTCGGCTTGGATACAAGGTGACGTGACCGATATCAAGACACGAGACTCCGGTGGGCTCGACCAGAGCCCGCCGGAGTCGCGTTCAACCGGCGGTCGCATCGCCGAGCTCCTGCTGCGAAGACGGGAGTCGACTATTGCAATCGCGGCCTTGATCCTGGCGGTTTACTTCGCCGTATCCAACGATGTGTTTTTCAGCACACCCAACATCAGGATCATCTCCCAGTACCTGATCGCCACCGCCATCCTGGCGACGGGGCAGACGATGCTCCTCATCTCGGGCGAGATCGACCTCTCCATGGGCAACGTCTTTTTCATGACGCCCTTTCTCGTTTTCTTCGGCATAGAGGCCGGGCTCCCGCTCCCTGTGGCCATCCTGGTTGGCGTGCTGGGGGCAGGGGTGGTGGGATTGCTCAACGGCGCCATCAGCATCGGTGCCGGCATTCCATCGTTCATTGTGACCTTGGGCATGGGATTCGTCATCAACGGTGTGACCCTCAACATCTCCGACGGCTTTCCCAAGCGGCCACCGTCCGCCGGGCTCGCATCTGACATTTTCGGCGGTGCCGCCTTCTCGGGACTGGTTTGGGTGGTCGTGATCGTGGCGGTGATGCACCTAGTGCTGACCAAGACTCGATGGGGGGTGTACACCATCGCCATCGGAGGTAACAGGACAGGTGCCAAGGAGGCCGGGGTCCCTTCCACCCGGATCCGCATGCGCAACTTCGTGGTGGCCGCCATGCTCGCCGGTTTTGCCGGCGTCATTGAAGGGATCCGTATTGGATCATTCGATCCCGGGGCAGGTGTGGCGGGAGCCCGGGTGTTCGAATCGGTGGCGGCGGCAGTGATCGGCGGGACCTTGCTCACCGGTGGGGCCGGGACTGTTATCGGCGCCTTCCTCGGGGCACTGGTGCTGGCAATCCTCAAAGACGGATTCGTCATTCAGGGGGTCAGTGCCTTCACCTACAGCATGGTCTTGGGAGCGGCCATCATCGTGGCCATGGTGCTCAACTCGTTCGCCGCCAAGGTCCGGATCCGATCCCAGAGCAGGCGACTATGAACACCACTTCATTGCCAAATGGTGAGGTCCTCCGTGCAGAAGGAGTTGGCAAGCGTTATGGGCCGGTCGTGGCGCTGCGTGACGTGACTGTAAGGCTGGGTCGTGGTGAGGTGCTGGGACTGATTGGGGACAATGGCGCCGGCAAGTCGACTCTCATCAAAGTGCTCACCGGATTCCATCCTCCAGACGAAGGGACAGTGTTCATCGGAGGCGAGGAGGTGAGGCTGCGCTCGGTGTCGCACGCTCGTGAGTTGGGCATCGAGACCGTGTATCAGGACCTAGCCCTCATCGACCAGCTCCCGGTGTATCTCAACATGCGTCTCAACAAGGAGGCGGTTCACCGCCCGATCCCGTTCCTCGACAAGAAGCTAATGCGAGAGGAAGCGAGGGCCCATCTCGACGACATGGGGGTTCGCATTCCCTCTGTCGACACCGAGGTCGGATTCCTGTCGGGCGGCCAACGCCAGGCGGTGGCCATCGCCCGAGCCGTCTACTCCGATGCCAAGGTGATCCTCCTCGACGAGCCGCTGGCCGCGATGGGCTCGAAGGAGAGCGCGATAATCATCGATCTCATCCTCGAGCTCAGACAACGTGGGGACGTTTCGATGGTGATGATCGCCCACAATTTTGCTCAAATCCTGGAAGTGTGCGACCGTGTCAACCTGCTGCAACACGGTCGGATCACCTACGACACCAAGGTTGACGACACCTCGATCAGAGAGCTAACTGACCTGGTTTCCGCGGAATACCGGGGTCGCGGTCTTCGATCCGACGAAGCAGACTGATCTGCTGAAAGAGGCGTTAGATGACCAAGCCGGTTTCCTGGGGTGTGCTCGGGGTGGCCGGGATCGCGGTGCACAAGGTCATCCCCGCCATGCAAGCCTCGGAACTGAGCCCGGTTCGGGCAATTGCCTCTCGCTCGGAGGGCAAGGCCGAAGATGCGGCTGGCGCGTTGGGAATCGACAAGGCATATGCCTCCTATGAGGACCTCCTTGCCGATCCGGACATCGAGGCGGTCTATATCCCGCTCCCCAACCACCTCCATGCGGAGTGGACCGAGAAGGCGGCAGAAGCCGGCAAACACGTGCTCTGCGAGAAGCCGCTGGCTATGAGCGGCGACCAGGCTCGTCACATGATCGACGTGTGCCGCAGCTCCGGTGTGAAACTGATGGAGGCATTCATGTATCGCCTCCATCCGATGTGGGTCGAAGCCAAGAGAATGGTGGACACCGGGGTGATCGGTGACCTCCTGGCAATCCAGTCCTTTTTCTCCTACCGCAACGTCGATCCGTCGAACATCCGCAACATCGCCCGGTTTGGAGGGGGCGCCCTGATGGATGTCGGGTGTTACCCGGTGAACGTGGCCCGCCTTTTCTTCGGCGCCGAGCCGGAGACTGTCAAGTCGTCGATTGTCCGGGATCCCGCTTTCGGAACCGATGCCATCACCTCGGCGGTCCTCGACTTCGGAGGTCGCCACGCCACCTTCACCTGTTCCACCCAACTAGAGGACGACCAGAGCGTCGTCCTCAGCGGGACCACTGGCCGCTTGGAGATCGAGGTCCCGTTCAATATCCCGCCGGATCGGCCAACCCGGCTGCTTCATTTCGCCGGCGGCGATCCGCCGGTTTCTCCGCACTTCGAAGTGCATGAGTTCGAACCGGTGGACCAGTATGGAATCCAGGCCGACGCCTTCTCCCGCGCCATTCGCAACGACAGCCC
>JALYNX010000325.1 GCA_030772935.1 Actinomycetota bacterium
GGACCCTACCGACCGAGCCGGTCGAGGACCCGATAGAGGACCGAGGCCGGGGTCAGGAACCAGGGCTTGGATCGGTAATAGAACCGGGTGGGGGCTGGAACCTTGGTGAACGAGCTCGGCGGGTCCTCGCCCAGGAGCATCCCGGCCAGCTCATGGCCCATCAGCGTGGAGAGCCCGACACCATGGCCGGCATAACCGAGGGCGAACCAGACGCCGTCGATTTGACCCATGTGGGGGATGAGATCGAAGGGGACGCCCAGCTTCCCGCCCCAGGCGTGGGTTATCTCGGCGTCTTCGAGGTCAGGGAAATAGCCGAGTAGCTGACGTCGCAGGTCCGCCGCCGACTCGTCGAGGTCGAGGCCAGTGTGCAGGTTGCGCCGCCCGCCGATGAGGATGCGATCGTCCGGGGTCCGTCTCATGTAGTTGAGAAGCCGCCGTTTGGTGTATGTCATCGAGCCTTTGGGGAAGATGCGAGCTGCCCGCTCCCCGAGAGGCTCGGTCACGATGATGTAGGAGCCGACAGGCACCACCCGGCGCGCCAGCTCCGGGACCGGCTCAGACGTCGTGTACCCGTTTGTCGCCTGGATCACTTCGCCGGCCCTGACTGTTCCCTTGTCGGTTCCCACCTTGAATCCGGGGCCGTCGCGTGACACGTCGTGAACCGCACAGTTGTCGACCAGGATCGCTCCCGCAGCCGCGGCTGCGGCCGCGATGCCAAACACGAAACGGGCGGGCTGGATGCCGAGCCCCTCCGGTTCCAAAAGGACCGCGGTGAATCGGTCGCTGGCGGCGACCTCTGAGACTCGGTCGCGGCCAAGTACCTCCCAGTCGACACCCACGGTCTTCCGGTACCAGGCGACCGACTTCACGAAGCGGGCCTCTGAGTCGGCATGGATGCCCAGCGCCGCCATCCCCCCGTTCACGATTTTGGCGTCGATGTTCTCAGCCTTCGCGATGTCGGTGACGATGTCGACCGACCGCACACTCGCTTGCCACATCTCGTGTCCGAGCTGTGGCCCGAACCGGTCGAAGATGACCTTGATCCCGGCCTTGATGTCGGGTGAAACCATGCCTCCATTGATAGACGAGGCCCCCGATGCGATGGCATCCCGATCCAGCACCGCCACCGTCTTCCCGGCTCGCGCCAGACGTAGGGCGGCCGAGAGGCCGGTGAGCCCTGAGCCGACGACGAGGACGTCGGCGTCGGATGGCAGATCAGAAGTGATCCCTTGAGGGCGCGGAAACTCCTCGACCCAGAAGGGGCTGGGGTTCACAGCTTGGCTAGCCCCGCCTGGAAGAGGGAGGCCATCTCGGACACCTGGTCGGAGGTCATGATCAGCGGTGGAGAGACTTGAAGTCCTCCGCCGCCGACGGCCCTCGTGAGCACGCCCGCCTCACGGCACACGGTGGCAGCCCGATAGGGGAGGGTCTCGTCGTCACCGATCTCCAGCTGCACCGCCGCCAGCGCCCCGACTCCGCGTCTGATGGTGGAAACGACCGGCAACTCCTCCAGCGGCAGTAGAGCCTGGTAGAGCTCTTCTTCTAGAGCGGCAGCCCGGGCCAGCAGCCCTTCGCGCTCGATGATGTCCATCACCACCAACCCGGCGACACAGGCAGTGCTGTGCCCGGAATAGGTGTAGCCATGGCGGAACATCAGACCTGGAGTGTCAAAGAACGGGGCGGCAACCCGGGGGCTGGCTATCACACCACCGAGAGGCGCATAACCGCAGGTGACGCCTTTGGCGAACGTGATTATGTCCGGATCGAGGTCGTAGATGTTGGCCGCGAACCAGTCACCGCATCGACCGAACCCGGTGATCACTTCGTCGGAGATATAGAGGCCACCGGCCGTCCGGATCGCTTCTCTCACGTGAGTGAGGTAGTCCGCCGGGACCGGGCGGATTCCGCCGGCGCCGATCACCGGTTCGACGAAGATGCCTGCCACTCGTTCGGCACCGACATGGTCGATGGCCTTCTCAACCGCCTCCGCATCGTCGTAGGGCACCAGCACCACATCCGAGACGAGGTCACCGCCATATCCGGTCCGATTGGGCTCCATCCCTCCCAGTGTCGTGCCGTAGGTGTGCATCCCGTGATAGGCCCACTCCCGCGAGATGAAAACCGTTCGCTCCGGCTCGCCGACTGCGGAGAAATAGCGGCGGGCGAGTTTGGCGGCGGTGTCGACCGCGTCGGAACCTCCGGAGCCGAAGAAGACTTTGGAGTCAGGATGCGGGGAGACAGCGGCGATCCGGCCCGCCAGGTCGATCGGAGGACGGGAGGCGTAGTCGATGAACGCGTGGAAGGCTGGAAGCTTGCGCGCCTGGTCGGCCATGGCGTCGATGATCTCGTCGCGGCCATAGCCGACGTTCATGTACCAAAGGGAGGCTGCTGCATCGAGATAGCGCTTCCCGTTCTCGTCGAAGACATATATCCCCTCGCCGCGATCGACGATGAAGGGGGCGTGCTGAACCTTGTTCATCTCACCGAACGGGTGCCAGAAGGAGGACATAGTCGGCAGAATACCCGGGTTCAGTTTGGCTAGCCTCGACCGCCCCATGCCTGCCGACCTCGTCTTTCTCAATGGCCCGATTTTCATTTCCGACGCCGATCGATCGGTGGCCAGGGCGGTGGCGGTCACTGACGGCCGAATCCTCGCGGTGGGTGCGGAAGACGAGGTCTCGGAACACATTGGAGCCCAGACCGAGGTCGTAGATCTTGCCGGGCGTCTGCTGACACCCGGATTCCAGGACGCCCACGTGCACCCCGGGAGCAGCGGTCTTGACCTGCTTCGTTG
>JALYNX010000326.1 GCA_030772935.1 Actinomycetota bacterium
CCCCTAGGTCGAGTGGCAAAATACGCATCCGCGGCAGCGTCGTCCACCCCAGTCACGGCGCCCTCGAACCTCACCTGTCGATGGAGTTGGATCCAGACGAAGGTGGCGGCCGCCCACGGATTGGACCGGATCTCGACGCTCTTGCGCGATTCGAGGCCGGTGTAGAAGACGATCCCCGCCTCGTCGAAGCTCTTCATGAGGACAGCTCTCCCGGACGGCCGCCCGTGGATTGTGGAAGTCGAAAGGACAAACGCGTTCGGTTCGTCAATCCCTGATGCGACAGTTTCCGAGAACCACTCCTCGAACTGGGAGATCGGATCGGCTGCCATCTCGCCCTCCACGAGACCTCGTGCCTCGTACTCCCGTCTGAGGCGGGCGATCCGGTCGTCAGTCACCTTGCCGACGATAGCCTCGCCGATGTGACCCACGACCAGGGAGTAAAAGGGCGCACCAGGATCTGGCGGGGGCTCAGGAGGCGCTGTCCTCGCTGCGGCGCCCGGGCCTTCGACACCTACTTCGGGATGAAGGAGGACTGCAGCCAATGCGGCATCCACTTTGAACGTGAGGAGGGCTACTGGGTTGGCGCGCTGATCATCAACACGACGGTGACCTTCGCGACGTTCCTGGTGATCTTCGTCAGTGGCATCATGATCACCTGGCCCGACGTCCCCTGGACAGTCGTGGGAGTGGTCACGATCGTCGCCAATGGGCTCATACCCGTCGCCTTCTACCCGGTCTCCAAGTCTCTATGGGTCGCCCTCGAGATTGGATGGCACCCCTTGGAGCCAGAGGAAGTAGAAGCAGCCAGTCGGCGATCGACTTGAGACCTACAGCCTCTTCGCCACCTCATCCAGCATGATCTCGGTGGCTCCCCCGCCGATGCTGGCGATCCGGACATCGCGATAGAGGCGCTCGACGGCGGTCTCGGCAATGAAACCCATTCCCCCATGGAACTGGACGCAGTCGTAGAGCACCCGATTGGCCAACTCGCCTACGTAGGCCTTCACCTCGGACACCTCGCGCACTACGTCCTCGCCTTGATCCGTCAGCCACGCCGCCCGATAAGTCAGCTCGCGACCGGCGTCGATTTCGGTCTGTCGCATCGCGACACGTTGCCGGATCGCCTGTTTGTCCCACAGCGGGGAACCGAAAGCCCGTCTCCCTTTGACATGCTCAATGGTCAACTCGAGGGCCCGCTGCGCTTCTCCCAGCGCCTGGCCCATGATCGCCAATCGCTCGTTCTGGAAGTTCTCCATGATGTAGTAGAAGCCCTGGTTCTCCTCACCGATCAGGCTGTCCTCACCGACCCACACATCGTCGAAGATCAGTTCGCTGGTATCCGAGGACCGCCAACCCATCTTCTCGAGAACCCGCCCCGTGCTGAAGCCCTTGGCTCCCCGCTCCACGGCAAAAATCGAAACCCCACGCGATCCCTTTATCTCCGAGTTGGTCTTTGCCGCAACAAACACCACGTCGGCCATGGCTCCATTGGTGATGAACATCTTGGTTCCATTGATGACAAACCCGTCGCCCTCGCGACGTGCACTCGTCCGGATCGCAGCGACATCCGACCCGGCGTCGGGCTCGGTGATGGCGATGGCGGCGATCGCATCCCCGGTGGCGAACTTGGGCAGCCAATGCGCCTTCTGTGAGGGGCTGCCGAATTTGACGACATAGGGAGCCGCAAGGTCCGTGTGGACGAGCACGGTGATCGTGAACCCCCCATAGGTGGACCTGCCCAACTCCTCCGCGAACACCACCGATGCCAATGCGCCGAGGCCCACCCCTCCGTATTCCTCGGGGATGCGCAACCCGAAGAAGCCGAGTGCCCCCATCTTGCCAAGAACCTGTCTCGGGACACCCTCCGTCTCCCAGGGAGCGGCGTTGGGAACGATCTCGCGCTCGACAAAAGTGCGGGTCTGCGCCCTTACCGCCTCGAGGTCCTCGGTCATATAGATCGAATTCACGGGAGCCCCTCGGAAGCGAGCAGGGCGCGTCCTGCTTTGCTGGTGTAGTCGAGTCCGTTCGCCGCACAGAAGTCCCGGGCGACATGAGCCACGGCGACGATGTCGACCTCGTGGGTCACCCCCAGACCGTCGAGCATCCAAAGCAGGTCCTCGGTGGCCACATTGCCCGTGGCGCCTGGGGCATAAGGACAACCACCCAAACCGCCCGCCGATGAGTCCATCTTGTCGATGCCTCGCTCCAGGGCCACCATCGTGTTGGCGATCGCCTGCCCGTAAGTGTCGTGGAAATGCACACCGACTTTCTCCACGGCGACCAGGTCGAGCACCTCATCGAAGAGCCGCTCCACGTGCGCGGGGGTTGCCTTACCGAGAGTCTCGCCGAGGAAGACCTCATCGACCCCCCACTCGAGCAGGGTCTCAACGAGGTGAGCCACCCAATCGGGCTCTTGCTCGCCCTCGAACGGACAGTGGGTGGCAGTTGAGACATAGCCCCGGAACCGGAGTCCCCCCGGCGCTTCCGTAAGGATGCGACGGATCCGATGCATCGACTCATCAACTGTGGCGTTGAT
>JALYNX010000327.1 GCA_030772935.1 Actinomycetota bacterium
CCCCAAGCCGCCCCAGTTGGGGCGGTAGAGGGAGCCGGGGCAGCGTGTCTTGGGGGGCGGATTGCCACGGTGCAGTCCGGCGTGTTCCTGGATATTCATGTGCCCGGGTCGCATGGAGATGAGACCGAGGATCTCGGGCAGAAGATCGTCGGCGGTCGCCTCGATCAGGAGAGTGGCCGGAGCGACCTGACCGGCAGCTGCGCAGACGGCGTCGACTTAGCCGGTCAGCCTGCGGTCTTCAGCGCCCGGGTTATCGAGAGTGGGGATCTCGAAGGCGTCGTCCTGGTCGGCGGTGAGGAACTCGCGGTCTCGATCGTCGGCGAAGTCGCGTCGGGAGTGGACTCTGGAGGCGTGGGCCTGACAAGCGCCGAGATCCTGGCGCGGGTGCTGTTGGCAGTGGCCGTGATCATCGTGGCCGCTCGGGGACTGGGGTCGCTCTTCCGCATCATCAACCAGCCCCGTGTCATCGGAGAGATCGTGGCCGGGATCCTCCTCGGTCCCAGCCTCCTCGGGATCTTCCTCCCTGACGTCACCTCGTTTCTCTTCCCCTCCGAGGTGATCCACGTCCTCCAGATCCTCGCTCAATTCGGACTGATCTTTTTCATGTTCTTGATCGGAGCCGAACTCGATCACAAGATGATTCGGGGGTCTGGCCACACCGCGCTCCTGGTCAGCCATTACTCGATCGTGGTGCCGTTCACCCTCGGACTCGCCGCGGCGCTCCTGATCTTCCCCGTGGTGGGAAGCGGCAGCTTCACCGGGTTCGCCCTCTTCATGGGAGCGGCGATGGCGATCACCGCATTCCCGGTGTTAGCCCGAATCCTCACCGACACCGGGTTGCATCGGACCCGCATTGGTGCTCTGGCTATCACCTGTGCGGCAGTGGATGACGTGACGGCCTGGTGCATCCTCGCCGTGGTCGTCGCCATCGTTAAGTCCACCGGTCCGGTCGATGCCATTCAGACGGTCCTTTTGGCCCTGGCTTTCGTGGGGATCATGATCCTTGTGGTTCGCCCCTTGATCGCCCGTGTCGCCTCGGTCAAGCCCGATCGGGGCCGACTCGGCGCCACGGTCATGTCCGGGCTGCTGGTGGCCCTGTTCCTCTCGGCATGGGCCACCGAAGCGATCGGGATCCACGCCATTTTCGGGGCGTTCATGTTCGGCGCGGTTCTGCCCCGGTCCCACTCGATCGCGGCGCAGATCACCGAGCGCCTCGAAGACGTCACGGTGCTGTTCCTGCTCCCGGTCTTCTTCGCAGTGGTCGGCTTGTCTACGCAGATCGGGTTGGTGTCCGGTTCCGAGCTTTGGCTGCTCACCGGGTTGATCGTTGCGATCGCAATCGTGGGGAAGATCGGAGGATCGGTGATCGCGGGCCTCGCAGCGGGTGAAACCCTGCGTTCGTCCACCGTGCTGGGAGTCCTGATGAACGCCCGAGGCATCACCGAGATCGTAATCCTCACCATCGGTAGGACGCTCGGTGTGATCTCTCCGGCGCTATTCACGATGATGGTCTTGATGGCGTTGATCACGACGTTCATGACGACGCCGCTGCTCACTCTGCTCTATCCGCGCGACATGATCGACTCCGATCTCGCCGGGGACGTGACGCGGGAAATGATGGCGCTCGTCTCTCGAGAACGGCGGGTGATGGTCGGAGTCACCGACCCGGTCACTGCCCGTCCTTTGCTGGAGTTGGCGCGCCGACTCCGCGGCCTCGACGAGTCGCCGGCGACGATCATCCTCGCCTCGGTGGTCAGACCGCCGGGTTACGAGCAGGTGCGAGCCAACCTATCTGCGATGGACGAGGCAGCGGCCAAGGCTGCCGAGGAGCTTGGCGTGGTGAAGGACCGGCTGGAGTCAGAAGGAATCGAGACCGAGATCGTCACCGCTGTCGGGCCCGACCCGGCACTCGAGTTGATTCGCCTGGTTGAGAGAAGGGGGGCAGGAATGCTCCTGCTCGGTTCCCACCAGGCCTATCTCGGATACCGGCCGCTGGGGGGGATCGCCGGGGAGCTGCTGGAGAAAGCCGCCTGTGACGTCGCGGTGTTGGTGGGTTCCGGAACCCATCGCGACGTCGGGTTGGGCCCAGTTGGGGTCTGGTACCGCGGGGAGCCGGCCGACTTCGCTGCTCTCGATCTGGCGGCAAGCCTGGCCCGGGGCTACGGCAGGCCCCTGAGAGTGATCTCCCCGATCCCGGTCGAGCTGCCGGTGCTCGGTGTAGAGGTGGAGCCCATCGTGCTCATCGAGCCAAGCGTCGCCCATGCCCTCGACGCGGTCGAGGGAACCGCAGTGATGGTTGTGGCCCCGGCCGGGGTGCTCGAAGGTGTGCTGTCCGCGCTTCGCGAAGCCGTCATCGAACGGGTGTCGGTGCCG
This sequence comes from Actinomycetota bacterium, assembly GCA_030772935.1. Classification (GTDB taxonomy): domain Bacteria; phylum Actinomycetota; class Acidimicrobiia; order Spongiisociales; family ZC4RG35; genus JALYNX01. The sequence goes on from JALYNX010000327.1 coordinate 2,374, forward strand.
GTCCTGGTGGTGAGGGGAGGGACCCGTCCCCACCTCGCGGATTCTCTGGAAAGACGGGAGTTCGAGAGGGTCGCCGAGGCCTGACGGTCCGGTTCAGGCGAAGGCAAGGCGGGTTCCGAGGAGTGCAGCCTCTTCGGTTCGGGACAGCAACCTGCTGCGCATCGACTCGATCACGGCATCACGACGGGGGCTGGGACGGGGGCCGAAAGATGCCAGGGCCGACTCGACGGTCACCAGGGCGGCGCGGAATGGGTCGGGGAGAAGCGAGTTCAATGCCACCAGCCACACCGGCCGGGTCACGTCAGAGGATGAACGCAAACCTGCCATGAGTGCCCGCTCCACCGAGCCCAATTCCATCTGGCGATCATTGATGGTGAGTTTGCGAGCCTGATGCAGCAGGCGGTGGATCAGGTCCCGGGCAGCCTCGTCCATGCTGGGGACGTGAAAGCGGTAGATGATGGAAGCGCAATCAATTGCGAAAAGCCGGGCCCAGGTTTCGTCCCATGTGCCCAGCAGATGACGGTCGGTCTCCAGCATGGTGCAAATTGGCTCGAGGCCATCTGATGCTGTAGTCCTCTGACTTCCCAACACGAAGGGTTGATAGGCCAACATCTCTGACTCCCAGTTCCTTCTCGAGCTCCCACGGCTTGTCTTGTGGATAATTCCTGAATAGTTACGAGATGGGCATGGGCCGTGTGGCCCATTTGATCCCAGCCGTCAGAGCTAGTCCTTGCGACCTATGCGGTGGAGTATCGAGATCATCCGTACTCGTAGAAGCCGCGGCCCGACTTCCTTCCCAGGAGACCGGCCTCCACCAGCCGGGTGAGGAGCGGGGGCGAGGCATACATCGGGTCTTTGAACTCCTCGAAGAGCACGTCCGCGATCTGCTTCATCGTGTCGAGTCCGACGAAGTCGGACAATTCGAGCGGCCCCATCGGGTGGTTGGCCCCGAGGCGCATTCCGGCGTCGATGTCCTCGCGGGTGGCGAACCCGGCTTCGAGCATCTTGATTGCACCGAGGAGGTAGGGGACCAGGAGCATGTTGACGATGAAGCCGGCGCGATCCCTGGCTTCGATCACGGTCTTCCCGACTCCCTCGGCATAGGCCCTGGCCCGTGCCGACACCTCTGGTGCCGTCATCACAGTGGTGACCATTTCGACCAAAGTCATCACCGGCACCGGGTTGAAGAAATGAAGCCCGACCACGTGGTCAGGACGGCTGGTCACGGAGGCGAGACGTGTGATCGGGATCGAGGAGGTGTTCGAAGCGAGGATGGCGCCACGGTCCACGACGACAGCATCGAGGTCGGCGAAGACCTGCTTCTTGAGCGTCTCGTTCTCGGTCGCGGCCTCGATCACCAGCTGACGATCTGCCTGGTCGGAAAGGTCGGTCGAGACCTCGATGTTGGCAAGCGCCTGGTCACGTGCGGTCAGGTCGAGCTTGCCCCGATCCACGGCCTTGGCCAAGGAGGCCTCGATTCGGGCCTGGGCGGCAGCGGCGGCGCCGGCATCGATTTCGTGAACCACGACCGAGTTTCCGGCCCTGGCGAAGACCTCGGCGATCCCCGACCCCATCAACCCGCCACCGATGACACCGACACGTTCCAGGCTCAAGGGAGAAGCCTCCGTAATTGGGACGCACAGGATCGTATATGACCCGGTTCCGTCCCAATTAGCGGAGGTAGCCTCCTCGTCTCGATGTCCTACGACCACCAGAAGATCGAAGCCAAGTGGCAGGAGCGTTGGGCCGACGAGCGTCTCTTCTACGCGGCGGAGGACGCCTCGAAGCCCAAGTTCTACAACCTCTGCATGTACCCATATCCCTCGGGTGCCCTGCACCAGGGCCATGTGCGCAACTACACGTTCGGGGACCTGCTCACCAGATACAAGACGATGCGCGGCTTCAACGTGCTCTCGCCAATGGGTTGGGACAGTTTTGGGCTGCCTGCCGAGAACGCGGCCATCGAGACCGGTGTCCACCCCATGGTGAACACCGAGGCCCAGATCGCCACCATGACCCGTCAGATCAAACAACTCGGGGCGATGTACGACTGGGATCGTGAGCTGGCCTCGCATCATCCCGACTTCTACCGCTGGGACCAATGGCTGTTCCTCCAGCTCTGGGACCGAGGGTTGGCCTACAAGAAAGAAGCCCCGGTCAACTGGTGTCCGAAGGACCAGACCGTGCTCGCCAACGAACAGGTGGTGGATGGGGCGTGTGAGCGCTGCGGGACCTTGGTGGAGCGCAAGAGCCTGGCCCAGTGGTATTTCAAGATCACCGACTACGCCGACCGTCTGCTCAACGATCTGGACCAACTAACCGAGTGGCCGGATCGGGTGCGCACCATGCAACGCAACTGGATCGGCCGGTCTGAAGGCGCTCGTTTCAAGATCGATGTGGCCGACTCCGACCTGTCATTTGAGGTGTTTACCACGAGACCCGACACCGTTTTCGGGATGACTTTCTGTGTGTTGGCTCCAGAACACCCCCTCGTTGAAGCCCTGATCGCCGGGACCGAGCATGAAGCGGAAGCCAGGGCCTATGTGGCCCGGGCGGCGCGGGCCTCGGAAATCGAACGCATGGCGGAGGGGGAGAGATCGGGCGTCTTCACCGGCGCCTACGCAATCAACCCGGTGAACGCGCGGCAGGTCCCGATCTACATCGCCGACTACGTGCTGATGGGTTACGGCACCGGGGCCATCATGGGTGTCCCGGGTCAGGACGATCGCGACTGGGACTTCGCCACGAGGTACGGCATCGAGATCATCCGCACGGTCCAGCCGCCCGGGGACTGGGAGGGCGATGCCTACGTGGGTGACGGGGAGACCATCAACTCGGGGTTCCTCGACGGGCTGGATCAGACGGCAGCCAAACAACGAATCATCGAGTGGCTCGAGGAGCAGGGAATCGGAGAAGGGACGATCCAGTACCGGCTGCGCGACTGGCTGATATCACGGCAGCGCTATTGGGGCTCACCGATACCGATCATCGATTGCCCCTCCTGCGGCTTGGTCCCGGTGCCAGAGGACCAGCTTCCGGTGCTGCTGCCCGATGTCCAGGACTATGCCCCCAGGGGGCAGTCACCGCTCGCCACCGCCGAGGAGTGGGTACACACCACCTGCCCCGCTTGTGGTGGCGACGCCCGTCGGGAGACCGACACCATGGACACGTTCGTGGACTCCTCTTGGTACTTCCTGCGGTTCACGGATCCCCACAACGACCAGGTCGCGTTCAATCCGGAGAACGCCCGCTACTGGATGGCCGTCGACCAATACATCGGCGGAGTCGAACACGCCATCCTCCACCTGCTTTACGCCCGGTTCGTGACCAAGTTCCTGGCCGACATCGGGTTGAGCTCGGTCACCGAGCCCTTCACCCGTCTCTTCACCCAGGGGATGATCACGCTCGGTGGCTCCAAGATGTCGAAGTCCAAGGGCAACGTCGTCGACCCGCTCGATCTCTTCGCCTCGCACGGCGCCGACTCGCTTCGCCTCTACCACCTGTTCATGGGCCCGCCCACGGACGACGCTGCCTGGGACACCAACGGTGTGGAGGGAACCTCGCGTTTTCTGGACCGTGTCTGGAGAGCCGCGATCGAGACCGATCGGTTCGACGGCAAACCAAATCCGGAACTGGTT
>JALYNX010000328.1 GCA_030772935.1 Actinomycetota bacterium
CCTCGAAGCGGGCCAGTCCGACACGTTGACTGAGCTCCTTGAAGCCGACACCTGGCGGTCATGGGGCAATCCATGACCAGCACCGGACGGGGGATGATCGAGTTCGCCCGCCAGTTCATGCCGGCCCTGGCATCGGCACGGGAAACCGTCGCCGGGGACGACCGCCTCAGGGGCCGACGAGTGGGCATTGCACTTACCCTGGAACCGAAGACTGCCTGTCTCGTGGAAGCTGTTGCCTCGCTGGGGGCGGAGGTCTCCGTGTTCGGAAGCGGCCATTCGACCAAAGGCGAGGTGGCGGCGGCGCTGGCCGAGACAGGCATCCAGGTCTTCGCCGAGGAGGGGGCAGATCGCGACCGGGTGTCAGAGCTACGCGAGGCGTTCATCGACACCCGGCCCGAGTTCCTGTCTGATGACGGGGCGAGCATCGTCCGCCGCATCCATTCAGAGCGCCGGGACGTGCTGGAGAGCCTGCGCGGAGTCGCGGAGGAGACCACGAGCGGAGTCCGGCCGCTTCGAGTGATGGAAGCCGAAGGTGCGCTGATGGTTCCGTGTATCGCGGTCAACGATGCCCGGGTGAAGCTGTTGTTCGACAACGTCTATGGGACCGGACAGTCGGTGGTGATGGCGGTGCTGGACGCCACCAACATGCAGATGTCGGGCTCGGCGGTCGTTGTGGTCGGATACGGAATGGTGGGGCGGGGCATCGCCGGGGTAGCCCGGGGGCTCGGGGCACGGGTCACCGTCACCGAGATCGATGCGGTCGAGGCTCTGGCCGCCCACCACGACGGTTTCAGGGTTAGCCCGCTCGCCGAGGCGGTGACCGAGGCCGACTTCGTCATCACCGCCACCGGGATCGGCCACACCCTGACTGCTGAGCATGTGTCACTGATGCGAGACGGGACCGTCGTCGCCGTGGGTGGTGCCGGGCCGCCGGAGTTCGATGCGTCGATCGGCCCTGCTGTGGAATGGGGACCCGAGGTCAGACCCAAGGTGCGGCCCTTGAGCACCGGCTCTGGGAGCACCGTGTTCGTGGTGGCCGATGGGCACTGCGCCAACACCTCCGCCGGCGAAGGCAACCCCATCGAGGTCATGGATCTGTCGCTCGCCCTTCAGCTCAGGGCGCTCGACGTTCTCGCCACGGAGGAGTTGGGCCCTGGCGTGCATCTGCTTCCACGGCACATCGAAGATGAGGTGGCGGCTTCCCAGCTTGCCGCGGCCGGCATCGAAATCGATCAACCCACCGAGGCGCAGATTCGGGCCGCGACCACCTGGTGAGCACGACCAGCGTCCATCTGGCCCCGGTGGTCGTGCCGGTGAGCAGCCCACCGATCGCCGACGGGGCAGTGGCAGTGACCGCCGGGGTGATCGTCGGAGTCGGCTCGAGGTCAGAGGTTCTCGCTCACTTCCCCGGCAGCGATGTTGTCGAGTGGAGCGGCGTGATGATCCCGGGGTTGGTCAACGCCCATACCCATCTCCAATACACCTCTTTCGCCGACGTTGGTTCGACCACCCACCCCAGCTATGTCTCCTGGTCGGAGCGCTTCGTGGCCGAATACGAGGGGCGACAGGAGGAGGACTGGGCGGCGACCGCCCGGCATGGAGTCGAACTTGGCCTCTCCACCGGGACTACGTGCTTCGCCGACATCGTCACCGATGTCGCGGCACTCGACACCCTGGTTTCCAGCGGGGTCTCCGGCGTTGCCTACCTGGAGCTGATCGGTGTCGACCAAGCGGCTTGGGAGGCGAGGGTCGAAGCCTCTGTCGAGTCGACCTTGCGATCAGCGTCGAGGACCGAGCACGCTGTCGTCGGGCTGTCGCCTCACGCCCCATACAGCGTCGACGAACCGGTATTGAAGGCGGCGTCCGCCCTTGCCCGACGACTCGGCATTCGTCTCCATATCCATCTCGCCGAATCCGACAGTGAAGACTCCTACTACCGGACCGGGACCGGGCCTCTCGCCGAACGAGTGACGCTCCGGGTCGGCAGGCGCTGGAGCATCCTCGCCAGAGGTGGCGTCGGATTGGGCGCCGCTGAGTTCGCCATGTCCTGCGGTCTCCTCGGGAGTGACAGTCACATGGCACATGGCGTTTACCTGGGAAGCGAAGGACGGAGACTGCTCAAAGAGACCAGCACTTACGTCGCCCTCTGCCCTCGGTCCAATCTGACCGTTGGGATCGATCCCCCACCGGTGGCTGCGTTTCTCGAGGAAGAAAGCCCGATCGCGGTGGGCACCGACTCATTGGGGTCCACGACTTCATTGGACCTCCTCGAAGACGTGGCCCTGTTGCGGAGATTGGCGGTTGAGGGCGGGTACCGGAGAGATGACCTGGACCAGCGGCTCCTGCACGCCGCAACCATGGGTGGCGCATCCGCGCTGGGGCTTTCGGGCCATCTCGGATCGATCGATATCGGCAAACGGGCAGACCTCGCCCTGCTCGCCCTCGATGCTGACAGCGCGGACATCGAACAAAGGGTGAGCGAAGACGGCGCTGGAACCTGTGTTGCAACCCTGGTGGCGGGCGAGATCCGATTCCGGGCCTGATCAGCAGGGTCAACCTAGGGCGCGCAGATACCCGTCGCGAGAACCGATGTAGATGACCCCGTCCCAAATGGCGGGGGTGGACTCGAGACAAGTCTCACCGAGGTCGACCGACCAGGCTTGGACCGGGGCTCGTGGGTCCTGCAACGAGTAACCGCGGACATCGCCCAGACACGTGGCCGTGACCAACATCCCCTCCACGACCGCAGGCGACGACCACGAGTGCCATCCCACCTCGTCCGACCAGAGAATCTCGCCGTTGCCGGCGTCGACCGCGATCAGGCTCCCCTGCATGGTGTTGTTGTAGACCACTCCCTCGTAGACCGCAGGCGTGCTCCAGGTACCTGCCTCCTCGCTGCCTGCGGTGAGATCGACCCCCCAGACCCGAGGGTCGCCGTCGCTATAGGGATCGAGCTTCAGTAGCTGGCCCACCTCTCGGGTGCGGTCGATGTTCCCCTGCGTCCGATACCCGGAGCCAACCTGCCACGGCTTGACGTTGACCGCTGCGTAGAGCATCCCCTCGGCATCGACCACCAGGGAGGCGTCGATGTCCCCGCCCGCGTAGTAGTCGAAAACGATTGGCGCCTCACCCTCCCGCACCCGGCTCACATCGAGACCGACTATTCGGCCCGCCGAATTGGCGTAATAGACGCGTTGGTCGAAGAGGACGGGTGACATCTCGATCGAGACGTTCCCGCCTGCGAGATCAATGAGCTCGTCGTTGTAACCCGGCATCTGAATCACGACCTGAGGATCGATGGTCACCTTGCCGTTGTCGTCGTAACCGCGGTGCAGTTCGACGGCGAAGAACCAGCTGTTCTCCCCACCGACATACAGCATGTCGTCGACAACCGCCCCGTTGGAATCCCAGTCGTCGTTCCAGGTGCCGCCGACGTCGGTGGC
>JALYNX010000329.1 GCA_030772935.1 Actinomycetota bacterium
TTGCACACGCGCGCGGCGGTATTGACGGGCAGCCCCACATACCCGGTTTCGGTGCGAGCCGGGTTGCCGCTGTGGAGACCGATGCGAACCCGAACCGCACCCCCGTGCGGCCAAGGATGATCTCGCAGTGAGCGTTGAATCTCCAGCGCCGCCGCCAGCGCGGCGTCGGCCTGGGCGAAAGCGGCGAAGAACTCATCCGCCCGGGCGTCGACTTCGTAGCCGTGGTTTCGCTCGACCGCTTCGCGGATCATCTTCTGCACCCCATCAAGAACCTCGGAGTAACCGTCCCCCAGACGGTGGACGAGGTCGGTCGAGCCCTCTATGTCGCTGAGGAGGAACGTGACCGGCCCGGAGGGAAGGTCCGCCGGCCCCTCAGTGGCGGCCTCCTTCAACTGGCGCGCCACGAACCCGATCGGCGCGATCCCGTATCTGGTGGCAGCGGTCAACAGCTTGCGGAACGCCCGCTCCTTGGCCGCAGCACTCTCGAACTTCACCTGGTTGAAGCGGGAAAGCGCATTCCGCACGTGGGGCTCGTCGTTGATCGGGAGCATCCGACGCCCATTCGAGTCCACGTAGGCAAAAGCACTGTTGGGCAGTTCTGCCCGCTTCCTGGCGTCGAGTTTGGCCATTGCTGAGACTGAAGCTACCCGCGATGAGATCTCGGCCCGGACGCGTCGAGGGCGGCGCCCACCCAAACGCCGCCCTCTGACAGTTGGTCGAATCAGGCTGCGATGGCTTGGCCGATCACTGCCTGGCCGAAGTAGACCAGGAAGGCAATTGCCACCACCCAAAGCAGCGGATGGATCTCAGACGCCTTTCCCTTCACCACTTTGATCAGGGTGTACATCACGAACCCGGCACCGATCCCGACGGTGATGCTGAATGTCAACGGCATCAAGATGATCGTGAGCAGGGCCGGGAAGCCCTCCTCGATGTCATCGAAGTCGATGCCCTTGATGAGGCTGCTCATCAAGAAGCCGACCAGGATCAACACCGGCGCAGCCGCCTGCGTCGGAATCAGACTTGCCAGCGGCGAGAGGAAGATGGCGATCAGGAACAAGAACCCGACCACGATCGCGGTCAGGCCGGTGCGGCCACCCTCGGCCACACCTGCTGCGCTCTCGATATAGCTGGTATTGGAACTGACTCCGGCGGCGCCGCCGGCGACGGCACCGATGGAGTCGACAAACAGCAGCTTGCCCACATCGGGGATATTCCCGTCCTCATCGGTGAGTTCGGCCTGCTCGGCGATGCCGGTGGCGGTGCCGATGGTGTCGAAGAAGTCCGTGAGCATGAAGCTGAAGATGGTCAGCAGCGCCGCCACCAACCCCAACTGATCGAACACATTCCCCAGGTCGAACTCGCCAAGTGTGGAGAAGCTGGGCGTGACACTGAACGAGTCAGGAACCGAGGACACCCCCATCAGGAGCCCGATCGCCGCCGTGATGAGGATGCTCAGGATTAGAGCCCCAGGCACCTTGCGCACAAACAGCACCACTGTGATCAGGAGCCCGATGAGAGCCAGCCAGGCCCCGTCGGTGTTGGGGAAGACAAACTGAACCACCGGGGTGCCGGGGGCGATCAGCCCCGCATCGACAAATCCGATGAACAGGATGAAGAGCCCAATTCCGGCTCCAATGGCCCGTTTCAGACTCAGCGGGACGGCGTTCATGATCGCCTCGCGCAGCCCAACCACCACCAGCAAGGTGACGACCAGACCCTCGAGAACGATCACACCCATCGCACCGGCCGGGGTCAGCCCTTGACCGAGGACTAGGCCGAACGCCACCGCGGCGTTGATGCCCAGGCCCGCTGCCATCGCCAGTGGCACATTGGCCACCACTCCCATCAGGATGCAGAGCAAACCGGCCACCAGGGCGGTGCCGGCGGCGACTGCAACCGGATCAAACCCCGCATTGCCGAGGATGACCGGGTTGAGGAAGATGATGTAGCCCATCACCAGGAACGTGGTGAATCCGGCGCGGATCTCCGTGCCTACTGATGTGCCCCGCTCGGAGAGCTTGAAGTAGCCGTCGAGACCGGACCCGCCCGAGCTCGACTGCGTTCGATCGACCGTGTCGGTCATTTCTCCTCCCAATTGTTGGATGCCGAGGATCGGCAACCAATTTCAGACCAAAAGTAGCGAGGCCGGGTTACACCTTGCCGGGCGAAGTCACACAATCTTTGGCCAACAGCCAAATTGGGCAGTCAGACCACGAGGTCGACCAGCCAGAAGACCCCCATCCCGGCGATCAACGTCCAGATGTGGCTTCTAGTCATGTAGGCGGCAACCGCCCCCACCACCAGAC
>JALYNX010000330.1 GCA_030772935.1 Actinomycetota bacterium
GGGGGCACCCAACTCTGCTTCAAGTTGCCCGGATGTGATCATGTCCTGGATGTACACCTTCTTCCCCTCGTTCTCTGGTTCTCGTGTGGTGAGGGAGACATATCGATATATGGGGTAGCGCTCTTCGACAATGGCCTGCTGCTCGACATACGCGAGGTCGGCGCGGTACCGGACACAGACGACGTTGAGGATGGTGCCCTCATGCTCACGTCGGAGGAGTTCGGCGGTCATCTTGTTTTGGGGAGCTTCCCCGGTCCCGGTGCTCAAGAAGACGATGTTGTCGGTGGGTTTGACACCTTCGAGTGTGTAGTGCCCGGTGAACTTCCGACCCATGAAGATCCGATCCCCGACCCCCTTCAAGAAGATGCGCGGGGTTAGTGCGGGGATCTCTTGTTCCCCGGGGCGAACCTTGACGATGTAGAACTCGACATCCTGGGGATTGGCCTCCACCAGGTTCCCGTCCTCGTCGACAATCGAACTGGAAACCGAGTAGGAGCGACGGGCCAGCTTTTCCCGCTGGCCACTCGAGAAATCGTCGACCGCATCGTCGGCACGCGGCTCCCAATATCCCAGGGCGAGCGTGGTGTACTGGCCGGCTGCGAACGGCTCGATCGGTTCGTCCGAACGAACCCTCATCACCCAGAGATCCTCGTTGTGGGCGCGGATATGGGTCAGGGCTGCGTTGTAGTGCTGACGACGCAGCGCTTCGTCCCCCCCGACTGATACTTCCCCATCGGTTGGCGAGTAATGGATGAACAGCCCGCTGATGATCCCCGTGGCGTCATCCAGGGAGTCGTCGTCCCATTCGTCCTGCCGACGCACCGAGACCGTGTTGGAGAGGACATAGATATGGTCGATCGAGCTGTCCGCCTGGAACAGGCGTCGGGCGAGCTCGGCGGGGGGCGCGTCGGATAGGGCCGAGTCGGGACGGAAATCGACGCCGTCTTGTCCGGTCAGAGAGCGATCTGTGCTGAACAGCGCTACCGGTCCCATTGACACCGCAGAGACCTCGATGCGTTGACCCATGGCGTCAAGCTACCTGCTCGGGAACATCACGATGGAGAACGAGGTTGCCGGGTTCATGGACATCAAAGTCAAAGAAGCGTTGGACCGTGGGGGAATTGCAGACATCACCACCGTGGGGCGTAAAACCGGTCAGGCTCGAAGGGTCGAGATCTACTTCCACCAATTCGACGGTCTCTACTACTTGACCGGCCGTCCCGGGTTCAAGAGAGATTGGGCGGCCAACATCAGGGCCAACCCGGAATTCACTCTCCACCTCAAACGGGGGGTCACAGCCGATGTGCCGGTGGTCGGCGAGCTGGAGGAAGATCCCGAGGAGAGGGCATCAGTCATCTTCAGGGCCCTCACTGAGAGCTGGGGAACTGAACCGGAGAAGGCGCGTGCCAACCTCGACTACTACGTCGACACTGCGCCATTCATCCGTTTCAAACCGGTCTGAGGGACTTTTGTTCAGGCTCCGGTGCGCCGCTCCACGTCTCGGATCCCGAGGCCGATGAGGACGAAGATCACACCCATGCCGACGGCCATCGCCGAGACTCCGAAGGCGAGCACCGAGGTGAACAAGGAGGCCTGGAGGAACGAGGCAGTGGCCGCGGTCGCTCGCAGTGGATCTTCACGATCCATCTCGGCGTAATACAGACCGCCGGTGGAATCGAGGGCGTGCATCTCGATCACCTTGGCTTCGCAGTAAGCCGTGAACGGGCCAGCCACCGTTCTCCCGGGCAGGCAGGCATCGTCGGAGGTGACGATCTTCTGGTCCGAAAGCGTGTCACTGACGACTAACCATGTCGCTACGCCTCCGATGACCATCACCACGCCGAGGATGATCGCTGCAATCGCCGAGATTCTTCGCATGAGACCCTTTCTGGTCGGATGCCAGGAATTTACTACTCGGGCTCGGGGATCTTGGAGGGCCAAAAGTCCCGAGGTCTTGGGGCCGTCTTTCGTCTGAAATGACTAGGTGAAACCCGTGGTGGGTAGTGACCCGATATCGACAGTTCGCCTCGACTTGTAGCATCGAGGGGTCAATGCCCGAGCGTTCCTTTGGAAGGACCATCCGCTATCGCCGCACCAAGCTCGGTTTGAGCCAAGCCAAACTCGGTGAGTTGGTTGGGCGGTCAGCGAGCACGATCCGGGCGTGGGAGCGCGACTCCTCGCTTCCCAACGACGAGTCGGTCATAACCGCGCTTTCTGCCGTGCTTGCCGTCGACAGACAGTCCCTGTTCGAGAAGGCGGGTCTTGAAGTCCCGCTTCAACAAACCAGCCCCACCCTCGAGGAGGCGTTTGCCAGCCTGGGCTCTGAGCCGCGGTCGACTCCCGTGGTCGCCGACCAGCCCTTCGTTCCGCTGCCTCTTGGCGCGGAGACCGAGCCCCCAATCCCAAGCCTCAGCGCGCCCGAGGCCGAAGCGGTACAGATAGTCGAGATACCCGACGAATCAGATGAGGGAGACCGGGAATGGGAGCCGGATGAGGAGCCATATCCGGTTTGGGAACCTAAGTTCCCCGATGAGGCGTTGTTCAAGGCAACTCCCCTAGTTTCGAGAGTCATGAAGCCATCGGTGCCTGCCCCCGCTTTCGTCGAGCCGCCTGATCCGTTCGTGCGTGGGGCTGCGACACCGCCTTTGGTGGAGCCCTCATACATGGAGGACACCGCGCAACGACAGCTCTATCGAGTCCGCAGCCTGGCCACCTTGGTGCTGCTGGTGGGCATGGGGATCGTCTTGCTCTGGGCCTTGTCGAGCACTTTCGACGCTCTCGGATCATGGTGGGAAGATTTCATCGGGACGCTCAGGCTCTAGCGTTCGGCCGCTACGGCCATGAACTCAGGTCCGCTCGACATCGTCATCGTTGGCGGGGGCCCGTCCGGGCTCTATCTCGCGACTCTGCTCAAGAAGGCGCGTCCCGATCACAGCGTCCGGGTCTTGGAGCGGAATCGGCTCGGAGACGCCTACGGATTCGGTGTCGTTTTCAGTGATGAGACCCTTGACAATTTCCGTGACGCCGACCGGCCCAGCTT